>JAJYQZ010000023.1 GCA_021794335.1 bacterium | reverse complement strand
TTTTTAAAATTATTAAGCTTTTCGGTCCTCACGGTTTTGTTAATTTAAGGATATGTCCGAGATGTCAAAATGCATTTATGTTTTTTACGGATAAATTCGGCGATTTTGATTTAAACAATCTTCATCAGTTATTTCTTTCGGATCCTATACCTTCGGAATATGATTTAAAACTTTCGAACGAACACGAATACTTAAGAAAAAAATATGAAATAGGTAAACCCGACGAACTTGACTGTCCATTCTGCGGACACAGCGTGTATTTTAAGCATTCGTTTATGGAGATACAGTCGGTAATTAAGTTCCCGCAGCCTTCTGCCGTTTCTAAGGTCTATTACGATTACGGTAATACATATGGAGAAACCGAACATATAGTATCGATAGGTTATTCTTTTCCCGAAGACGATTTAATCGAAAATTTATTTTTAGAAACCATGAAAATAAGGAAAGATAACGGTATCGATATGAAACTTTCCTACATCGGTTTTAATGATGACGCCAGCTTAAATGGAAAAACATGGAACGGGTTTAATGAGGTGTGCCGTTATTTGGAAAGCAAATATTATAAAAATAGCGGCAATAAACGTTACGGCGATTACTATGACTACGAAAAAGCTTTTCTCAGGTCAATGGATAATCTTGGCAAAGTCTTTAAGAAAGAAAATATTCGGTTTAATTTTTCAGGTTTTCCGAATATTCTTAAAAAAACAAACATAGAGGATATAATTAATTTTAAGCTCTTATAAATTAATGTAAAAAATAATTAATAGCGATCCGGAATGGCGATTCTATGCCGAACACTTTGGATTACTAGATTATGAATAGCCATTAGAATCAATGTCTAATTTAGAAAAAAATACCGTTTTGCATATAACTCCTCATCTCGGCGGAGGAGTCGGCAGAGTATTATTGAATTATTTAACAAAAGTTAAGAATAACGGACGATTTTCTCACGAAATCGCCTGTATGGATTATGCAAACGAAGATGCCAAAAGAACGGCAAGCCGTGAAGGATTATTACTGGCGGATAATTTCTTTAGAGAACATGCGGATCTTATAAGAAAAATATCCGATGCAGATATCGTCCTAATCCATTGGTGGAACCATCCGCTGCTATATGATTTTTTGGTAAGGGAATCGCTTCCGCCGAGCCGAGTAATTTTGTGGAGCCATATCTCTGGTTTTAATCCTCCATATGCTTTTGTAGAACCGCTTTTCAGGTATGCCGATGTTTTCGTTTTTACGACCCATATAAGTTTTGATACTGAAGAAATAAACGCCCTTCCGGAAAAATATAAAGAAAAAATCAGGGTTGTATGGTCAACTGCCGGAACGGAACACGTAGCTGATGTCAGACCTAAGCCTCACGGCGGATTTAACGTCGGTTACATAGGAACGGTCGATTACTGCAAACTCCACCCCGATTTTATAAAAATGTGCGGAAGCGTCGATATTGAAAGCTCCCGTTTTATAGTTTGCGGTGGACCGATGGATAGGCAGATTCATAACGAGGCTGTCAAAAAAGGCTTAGGTCAAAGGTTCTTGTTTGAAGGGAAGGTTGATAATATTAACGATTACTTGGCTATTTTCGATGTTTTCGGGTATCCTTTGGCGACTTACCATTACGGGACATGCGAACAGGCTCTCGTAGAGGCGATGGCTGCAGGCGTAGTGCCGGTCGTAATGGCAAATAAAACGGAAAGTTATATGATAAAAGACGGCATTACCGGATTTACGGCAAACGACGAAAGCCAGTATGTACAGGCTATTAGGGAACTTTATAAAAATGCCGGCTTGAGAAATGCAGTTTCATCGAGAACTAAGGATGAGGCATTGAAGCGTTTTTCCTTGGAAACAATGATAGGAGAGTGGGATAAAATTTTTGAAGAAATTATTGATTTTCCAAAAACGCCGAAACGATGGGCGGGCAAGTTTAGCGGAAGCAATGTTACGTATTTTCAAGTTTTCATCGAGTCTTTAGGAAAATATGGGAAACCATTTTCGGATTATATGAATGCAAAAAATAACGCCCAAAAGATTAAGGCACTACAATCTATAGAAAAAATTATAAATTCAAATTGTATATGGAAATCCAAGACAAGGGGCTCAGTTTACCATTATAACAGCTTTTTTAAAGATGGCTTGTTGAATAAAATATCTATGCTTAAGTTTTAATATATAATTACAAATTATACAGGGTAAAAACGCGGTTTATTATGGGGGGGATGATACCTAAAATCTCGGCGGTCGTTAATACGTTAAGTGAAGAAGAGAATCTTCCGTATGCTCTGAGATCCGTTCATTCGTGGGCGGATGAAATAGTGGTAGTCGATATGTACAGCGAGGACAGGGCGGTCGATATAGCAAAATCATTCGGAGCCAAGATATATTTTCACGACAGAGTACCTGCTTTCGATATAGCAAGAAAATTAGCTATAGATAAAGCTTCGAATAATTATGTGCTGCTTTTGGATGCGAATGAAATAGTAACAAAGCCGTTAATTTTAAATTTGATACATATAGCGAAAAACGAATTAGCCGACGTTGTTTTTATTCCTAGAATTAATTATTTATTTGGCGAAATGATGCATCATACCTTTTATGGACCGAACGAAGACTGTCAGTTGAGGTTTTTCAAAAAAGATAAAAAGTGGTATCCCGTAAACATTAAAAGGATAAGACAGCCTTACCGTATGGCTATAAATAATAAAAATACTAATCCGGGGGAAGTAGCAATGGATGAGTTGCAATATTTTAAAGAAATAATAGGTAAGTCAGGTTTTTTTGATGAAAGCTTTTACCTTATTTTCAATAGGAATGTTAAAGACGAAAATATAGACCCGATTACACATTATCTAATATATGGCTGGAAAGAAGGAAGAAATCCTTCTTTCAAATTTAATACCCAATTATATTTGAATGCTAATTTGGATGTTAAAGAATCGGGAATTAATCCTTTACTGCATTATATTTTGCACGGTCAAGCCGAAGGCAGAAAGGGATCATTTGAAAACGAAATAGACCGTCAAATTTTAGAAAATATATGCATCGATTTTGATTTTTGGAAGAATAAATCATTAAACATAGGCAATAATAAAGTTATTATTGACAATGTTTTTGGTTGGTTAAGTCCGGTTGATACTCCTTTATCTCGGGAAGGCGGAAAAGCCTATGCTACGGGGACATGGATGAGAATGAGAGAGGTAATTTATGCGTTAACGAAAGCATTGAATTTAAAACCGGTTTTAACTTTAAATCAAGAAAATAAGAAGATTAAAGGAATTTCATTAAGCGACGAAAGTATATGCAGTATGATATTAGACAGACTATTTGATCATAAAAATACTTTTTTTCATAAAGAACCCTTCCTTGATATATTAAATCCTACGGAAGAATTTAGAAATCTTGATTTTATAATTTCAAGCGATGTATTCGAGCATGTCCCTCCTCCTATAGAAGCAGCCTTTGAAAATTGCTTTAATATGTTAAATAAAGGCGGCGCGCTTATTTTGACGATACCATATTTGCTTGAACATGAAGAAACTATAGAACATTTCCCTAATTTATATAATTGGCGTTTAATTGAGGAAAACGATGGTAAAAATGTAAAGCGTTTTTATATAGAAAATATTACAAAAGAAGGAAATAAAGAAATTTTAAGTGATATTAATTTTCACGGCGGAAGTGGTCAGACTATTGAAATGAGGATTTTTGCGTTAAATTCTATATTAAAAATTGCAAAAAAAATTGGTTTTAACATAAATAAGGTAGATGATGATATTCCTTTATTCGGTATAGATAAAACGGCAGATGTTTTAAATTATAAAAACGACAAAACGCTTCTTTCGGTTCCATTAATTTTAAAAAAGCCTTGAATTCCTTATTTTATTGATAATTAAACTTGATAAAAAGAAAAATCAAAAACGATAAAAGTTATAAAAAAGCAATTCTGCATATAACACCATCATCTTGGCGGAGGAGTCGGCAGGGTCCTATTAAACTATATATCAAAGGTTAAAAATGACGGACGATTTTTGCATAAGGTCGCCTGCATGGATTATGCAAACGAAGATGCTAAGATTGAATCAAAATTAAATCCATTAATTTTTTTAATTTAAAAAATCTCTAGGGAAGGAATAGCAACAACGAATTTTCCGCCCCATCCGCCGATATATGAAAGTTGTTTTATTAATTCGTTTTTTATGTTCCATGGAAGGATTAAAACGTAGTCGGGCTTTTCGATTTTCAAAAAATCTTCATTTACAACGGGTATATGGCTCGCAGGAAGAAACTTACCCTGTTTGTAAGGAGATTTATCGACAACAAAAGGTGTGAGGTCTTTTTTAATTCCGCAATAATTAAGGAGGGTATTTCCTTTAGCCGCGGCTCCATATCCTGCAACTTTTTTTCCTTCTTTTTTTGCCGAAATTAAAAATTCTAAAAGCGAATTTTTTACTTTATCAGCTTTTTCGGAAAAAGACGAGTAATAAGCAATATCGACAATACCGGACTTTTCTTCTTTTCCAACCATTAATTCTACCGAATCGCTTAGAGAGACTCTTGATTCTTCGTGTGTTGCATAAATCCTCAAAGACCCTCCGTGCGTCGGCAACTCTTCAACGTCGTAAATATCCAGTCCATGTTTTTTAAATATTTTATTTACCGTATAAAAGGAAAAATAAGAAAAATGCTCATGATATATCGTGTCAAACTGGTTCTGCTCAATCAAATTTAAAAGATGCGGAAACTCCATGGTAATAGTCCCTTTGTCCTTAATCAGTATCTTGAGTCCCCTTACGAAATCGTTTATATTTGGCACGTGGGCCAGAACATTGTTGCCTAACAATAAATCTACCCGTTTTCCTTCGCCGGATAGACTGATTGCCAAAGAAGCATTAAAAAAATTTTCTACTACATATATGCCCTTTTGTTTTGCCGCTAAAGCAGTATTAACGCTTGGCTCTATTCCGTAACAGGGAATACCGCTTTGTTTAAAATATTGAAGCAGATATCCGTCGTTAGAAGCTATTTCGGCAACAAGCGATGACCCATTAATCCCCAATCTGCCGATGATCATTTTTACATAATTCCTTGAATGTTCCAGCCAGCTTTCCGAAAACGAAGAAAAATAAACGTAACCTGCGTTAAATATTTCATCGGATTTCTTATATTCGTCAATCTGCACCAAGAAACATTTATCGCATACAAAAAGTTTAAGCGGATAAAATATTTCCGGTTCATTTAGCTGCTCTTCGCTCAAAAAAGAATTTGACGGAGGAGAATTTACCATGTCTATAAATTCATTAGTCAGATTATTTCCACAAAATCTGCATTTCATATTTATATACCTTTAAAATTTTCATCTATTAATGGATGTTTTTTGTCGCGTTCCGATAAATCGGCAGGCTCTAATTCCCATGATATTCCTAACATGGGATCGCCATAAAATAATCCCCCCTCCAACTCTCTGGAGTAAAAATTAGTATGCAAATAAAGAAGTTCCGAATCATCCCGCAATGTTTGAAAACCGTGGGCGAACCCTTCTTTTATTAACAACATATTGCGTTTTTCTGCGGTCAAAACTTGACTATGGTATTTTAGAAAAGTCGCTGAACCCTTACGAATATCCACTGCCACATCGAATATAGCTCCTTTAAGGCAAATTACTATTTTTGTTTCCGTCAATGGGGGAAATTGAAAATGAAGCCCTCTTATAATGCCTTTATTCTTAGTGTAAGAATGATTAATGTTTACTATTTTTTTAGTCAGCCCAATTTCAGCAAAATCATTCTCGCAGTACAACCTTTCGAAATATCCCCTATTATCGGTTATAGGTTTTGGAGTTATATGGTACAATCCTTTCAGCGACGTTTCTTCAAAAATGAATTTTTCCAAAGTATCTACCTATGGACGACTCTTAAAGTAAAATGAACTTTAAATTTATATAATACATCTATATCGCTTTCATCTAATCTTTATTGTTATTTATGATTTTAAGCAGCTTCGTATTATCGCCCCAGAAAGCTAAGGGTTCATAATCGGGGTAAGGGTAATAGCCCAAATTTAATTTTATTTTAATCCCTTTTTCCTTAATATAATTTTCGGCAAA
>JAJYQZ010000108.1 GCA_021794335.1 bacterium | reverse complement strand
AGGATATATATTCTCCTGCAAATAAAAATCTTTTTTTGCTTTTACGCTTTTAAATATTGCGTTATAATAATTTTCGCCGGGCCTGGTCGATATATCGGTTATATAATGCAGCTTGAATATTACGTCCTTATATTTACTGCTGCTTAATTTGGACAGTTTTAAGTCGCTTAATTTCGGCATATATTTATATTAAACCCGAAAAAAGCTGACTCCGACTTCAGCGTAAATTTTTTAGTTGCAATAACTTTTGTAAAGTTTCATTATCTTTTGTAGAGTATCAATAACTTTTGGAACTTACACCTGCGTATTCCGTTTAAATTGAATACTAAAACTACAAAATAATCCTTTTAATTTTGATATATTATATTTCGCCTTATCTATCGCTTCTGTCATATTTTTATTGCTGAATTTAAATATATCGAATTATTAAAATATTTTATTATATTGACATAGCGAAGTTCTCCGGAAAAAGAACTTCCAATATCGACCTGTCAACGCTTTTACTGAAATATATCGACCTTATGAAAATTTTAATTTACGCATGCCTAATTTTCCAATTAAACCGCTTAAAGCCGCCATTTATTATTGTTATTTTATATCTTTTGATGTCTTCCTATCAAAAAATATAAAATAGCTCCTAAAAACGGTACGAAAATAATAGTAATGACCCATGCGGTTTTATCGCCGTTTTCGAATCTTCCAGATAAAGCATTAGCTAAAGTCCAAACCACAAGAACAATATAAATTAATAAAATCAATCCTGCCATAATACCTCCTTATTATCGTCCGTAATGCGGACGGTCAAACAAGAATATTATTTGCCCTGCCTATCGCTTCCGCTAAATCCTTATTCGAATATTTAAGATATATCAGCGTATTGCTAATATTACTATGCCCTAAAAAGTTTTTCAAGAGCATTATATTCATACCGGAATCCAATAGATGAATCGCCCTGGTGTGCCTTAAAGCGTGGGGATGTGCTTTGTCTAAATAAGCTTTGCCGAGAACCTTTTCGGTATTATATTTAATAATATAAGAAATACTTTTTCTGGCTATCGCCGGACCGCCGGTTTTTTTAGACAAGATAAAATCATTATCGTTTAATTTATGCGATATACGGTGATTTAAGATTAAAGTCATAAGTTTGTCGGATATTTTCAAATAACGGAATGTTTTGTTAGTTTTTCGTTGTTTTAGCGTTAACACTTTAACCCGGCCGGTTCCCGCTTCCACGTCAGAAAACTTCAAAGCTCTTGCCTCTTCGACCCTGGCGCCGGTTTCGTACATTATCAAGATTGCAAGTTTATGAAATTCGTTTGCGGTCCCTTCGAGCAGTGCTTTCAATTGTTCGGCGGAATAAAAAACGATATTGTCGTTTTCGTAATAATTGTTTCCTTTTAATTCCGTCCGGACGAGTTTGGTCTTGCCGCAGGATTTTTGAATTTCGTTTACGACTATAATTTCGTTCATTTCTATCCTCCAAAATTCTTAATATCCTTAAATATTATTATAGGATATTTTTTAAGGAAAATTAACTTGAAAAGTATATTTTTTAATACGTTTTTTTATCGGAATATTATAATTCTATCCGAAAATAATACATAGTAGGATAGACGTCACTCTGAAACTTCGCTATGCTCTATATACCGATAACCAACTAATAAGGGGGAATGATGATTTTTCTGTATTTATCGCTTATAACGCTGTCGCTGTTTATTTTAATTTACGTCTTTGAATATTTTTACCATATAGAAAACTTTTATATCTGCGCAGTCGATTTCGAAAAACGCAAAGTAAAGTTTGTATCTAAAAATGAAAGTTCTATAGATATAAAAATGAAAGCGATATCTAAAAATCCCGCGAAATTAAAATTTTCAAAAAAAGACAAATGCCTGGCGTTTGTCGGTAAAAGAAAAAAACATGCTTTTTTAATTTTGTACGGCAATAATTTTAAATTCATTAATTATGGTAAAAAATAAATTATTTAGGCTGACTCTTATCTATTTTATCTTGAAATTTTATTAAAGTATCATTTAAACCCTTTTTTATTATGCTCTCGATAGTTATTTTTTTATCTTTTTTCTTTAATTTGATATATCTTTCATGCAAGTCATTATCGAGTTTAAAATTTATTTTTATTTTTGATTTCATATCTCCCCTTTAATTTAAACGTTTTCTTTAATTAATTGGATAATGAATTCTTTAATCGTCATATCGCCTTCGGCCGCTTTTATTTTTAGTTTCTTATGTAAATCTGCCGGAATTTGAAGCCCTAATCCTTTAGTCTTTTCTATTTGTTTTAAAATTTTTTCTTTTTCGTTATCATGAAATCTGTCGAGGGCGTTTTGCCCTGAAGGCCTATCTATTTTCATATTATCTCCCTATTTTATTTGCTATAAATTCTATTTCCGCTTTGGCCGGACCGTCTTCGGTATCAAAAACAGTCATACCGACCATCGCGGATTTTAAGTAGCTCTGGCGAAACGCAACGTCCATTATATTAATGTCTTTTTTTATTTCTATAGATTCTAAAGCTTCTTTAATTTCTTGGTTCATTTTGGCATTGCGTATAATTTTGTTATGGACAAACAAAATGTCAAAGTCTTTATTTATCATATTAACCATATCCACAAGGCTTGAAAGCCCCCAAATGTCGAACGCAGAACTTGCTACGGGTATTACAAGACAATCCGCAAGTTTTAGGCTTGTAATAAAAAACTGGCTCATTGCCGGAGGATTGTCTATTATAATGTAATTAAATTCATTCTTTCTTGTTTCGGTTTCGAGAGTTTTTGGATTATCGATAGGAACTACATCGAATGATTTATCTTTTTTAATACAATACCAGTCATATGCCGTTCTTTGCGGATCGGCGTCGTAAAAAATTACCTTGCCGTCTTTCGACAAACATTTTGCGATATTAATCGCGATTGTCGTTTTGCCGACCCCGCCTTTAGAATTTTGAACAGATATAATTTTCATGCAATACCTCTTTTTAGTTTTCAAGTAAACTAACAAAATATTTTACAAGTTTACAAGTTATTAATTTTTATTGTTTAATATTTTTATTATTAATTATATCACAAGTAAAATATTTTACAAGTAATTAAGTAAAATATATTTTTAGTAAACTTTATTAGATTAGACTGGAACATTCTTCAGTGGCGGATTTAAGCGACCAGATTGCGCAATTTAGTAAAGAATCAGTCACAACTACCATTATCTTATCTGTAACGTCATCATCTTCCAAATCTGAGTATATTTTTCTTGTGATAAAAAGACCTTTTCTAATTTCTTTGATTTTTTTCATCAATTCTCCATCTGTGCCGCGTAACGTTATTGCTTGCGTTTGGTTTAAAATTATAGTTGCTAAGATTTCATTGTTTTCTTGATTTTCTCTATTCATCTTTACCTCCCAAAATTAAAATTAGTTTAAATTAATATCTATATATGTATAGCGAAGTTAATTTAAAACCTACCGATGTTTTAACGAAACCTCCTGCCCCCGCTTACACGGGGGCTTTTAAATTATGACTTCGATAAACAATTTATTCTTTCTACTTATATATAGCGAAGTTATCAGTATCCCGTTGCGGATTTAAATAATTTTACTTTCCGGACAAAAAAGTACTTTTTCAAGCTCCGGACCAGCAAAATAAATCTAAGTCACGAGCATATAGGGCGGCTTTCCTGACCGGCGGACGGTTCCTACGGGACGGCGAATCTGCGGCGCCCAGACAAACTTAAAAATGTGGAATAACGATAAAGGGTATTTCTGTAATATAAAGGATTAACGGATTAAAATTGCCGCCGAAGGCGGCCGGCGCCGCCGGGGTTTTTGCTTTTCAATATGAATTAAATCATATTTTTATCGGGATATAAATACGGCGGATTTATCCTTATAAAATAAAAAAGCCCGCGGGGTTCGCGGGCTCGTGTCGTCTAAAAAAAGTATTTTTAACAATTCTGTTTTTCTTTTTTACTGTCCATATAATCGAAAATATACTTCCTGATTTCCCTGTTGTCTTCCTTGATTTCGTTGCGCATCGTATCTATTTTGCCGTCTATATGCGCCATAAGGGCTATAACCGAGCCTGCAACGCTTACTATAATAACGATAATTTCTACTATAAATTTTAAATCGTTCATCATCCGTCTCCTGTTTTAATTATACAATATTTTAAGAATTCTTCAAATTATTATTTAAAGAGCGGATTAATCAAAAACCGGTAACCTTAATATCCGGTTCTTCGCATATCCTGTTTAATATAGCCCTCTGCATAGGTTTCGGTGCATTTTCGAATAAGACGGGCTGTTTCTGGTGCGTCGTTCCGCACCGTCCGCAATGAATGCTTTCAAAAACGATATTATCCCCGCCTTTCCAAAAAGTGCAATAAATATTTTCGTCTCCGAGAATCCTGTTGCAGGAATCGCAATAAATAGGATTGTTCGGATTGTTGAGATATTCGTATTTTATTACCGATAACATTTTTAGACCCCCCCCCCGTTAAATCTTTATTTTTCCCTTATATTTATATAGCGAAGTTAATTTTTTATTTTAAACTGCATAACCCGCCCGCTTCTTATAAATTCTTTTAAAACTCTTTTTAATTCAATGCGGCATTGTGCAGCAATTTGTCCGTATTTAGCTTTTTTTATCTCTTCTTTTTTCTCTGCTATAATTTTTTTTAAGTTATCGTCGCTGACTTTTTTTAATAGCAACTCTAATAATCCGTTAAACTCCCGCCCGCTTTTATGCGTGACGGTTTCTAATATTTCTTTTTCTATCGTATCCATGATAAACATCTCCTTTTGTTAGAATTAAATAAAAAATAAAGCGGTTAATAAAATCATAAAGAACCCTATGCCTATGCCCTGCTCTATATATTCTTTCGTTATCGCTTTCATAATTGCCCCCTGCCCCTCTTTCGAGGGGCTCTAAAGGTTATTAATAAAATTAAAATACAAAATCAATTTGCGGATTTTTTGATGATTGAGGTTTACTTTTTTTATACTTTGGTTTAATTTTTATTGTTATTTCTTCGTTTTCATAAAATAAAGCCGATTTGCTTTCTTCGTATGTCGTCCAAGATTTAGACGGTATTAAATCCATTAACTCCGTATATTTCCCGTCTTGATTTACAGGCTGGTTTAAAGATACTGTAGAAGCTCCCTTTAAATCTAAAAAGCTTATTATCGCCCTTTCAATCTTTTTCTCAAGTTTGTTTTTTCTTCCCGGTATATATGAATTAACCGCACGGCATAACGTTAAAAACAGGCGATATATTTCGCCTTTCAAATTCTTATTAAAACGGTTAAAGTCTTTTTCGTTTGAAAATTGCAGGTTCAAAAACTGCGGATAATTAACCGCTTTTTGTGTTAATTTTTCAAGGATGTATTCTTTTATATATTTATCTTCTAACAAGGTCGGATTCATTACTTCTGGGTTTATTTCTTCCCCTATAACAAAGCTATAAAAACTTTCTAAATTCTCTTTTAAGATTTCCGCTTTCATTTTCTTTCTCCTCTATGTATGGCGGGGTTGTTAGCCCCGCCGTTATTTAAAATTTATTTATTATGAAATATTCTCTTGTACAACTTAACAGTATGCTTTATTTCATCAGGCGTGTAATACCCCCCGATGAAACTTTTTCTGTTACTATAAATCATTTCTGCTTTGGCTTTAGAACCTCCTTTCTTAACATACAGGTATAACGAATGATAAAACGTCAGGGCGTCAAAATCCCCGACCAAATACAATATTTTTGTTGCAATTTTAAGGTCTTTTTCTAACATTTTCATTTTTTCTTCTCCTTTACCTGCCTCTGCAGGCTTTTAAATTAAAGTTAATTAAATTAAATGTGTTAACTGATAAAGGTTAAAAACTACCAAACTAAAATCTAAAGCTATTAACGATAAACCTAAGAAATTACTTTTTACCGTTTCCATTTTCTACCTCCGATTTAAATTTTTTTAACTTTTAATAATTTTTTTTTAAATTTTTTTTGCTTTTTTTATCGCCCTTTTACCGTCGGAGACATTTGCGGAGTAAAATTTACTTTTTGCTTTGCAAGGCGTGCCAAAATTTGAAGAGATTAGAAAACAAAATATTTTAAATTTTTCTCTGCGTCGTTAGAGATAAAGTAACGTCAATCTGTTGTTTGAATGTAAGAT
>JAJYQZ010000236.1 GCA_021794335.1 bacterium | reverse complement strand
TTCTCTTTTTGATATCGTCTTTTGAATTTAAAAGATTTCCCATATCGCCCTATTTTAATAATTATTTTAAAATTTCTAAATTATCCGGGCTTATCATCTAATTCTAAAATTTCCCGTTTTAACGGCTATACTTTTAAACGGTTTTGATATTGCTTGAATTCTTTCATGTGCGTCATTACTTATACCCTCGAATAATTTTCCCACAAAATACGGAACGGTAACATTGATAAGAATCATTACGATAAAAATAGTTACAGCCTCGGCAAATGTGAAAACTCCGAGTATATTACCCATTCCGGTTTCGGAAGACGGAAGATTAATCGATACTATTTTTCCTAATACGGTAAAAAATATAAGCTGTTCCAATGCAACCATAACTCCCCAAAATGAAATTTCGATAAACATTTTCATCCATTTTCCAAAGACGCCTCTTGTGTACGGTATGGTTTCAAACCCGAGGATAATCGGGCATATGGAAAACAATAACCCCAGAAGTATCAGCTGAACGAATGCCATAATCAACTGTATAATTAAATAAAAAAGATTAAATAAAAACCACAATATTCCCATAAGTATAGTTCCCGTTATTGCGTGAACCGCGCCTGCAAACCACGATACCGGGTTTAAATTCCAGCCGCTCTTAACGGAAGCGGTTCCATTCGACGATGCGGTCGGAATCGATACATTGTGAAGACTGCCCGAAATGGAAGAAACGATTTGCGAAACCGATTCGCCTATGCTATATACATTTTGCTTTAAAAGATAAAGCTGGAGCCTGTCTGCAAGGGTTAAAATTATCTGGGCAAAGTTTGAAAAACCAGTCTGTTTCCATGACAAAAAGGCTGCGGCGATGAGTCCCGTTCTTAAAAACAAGCCGTAATAACTGAAAGACTTATCCGTTAACTCCGACCTGTAGCCTTCAAAAAAGGACAGCACAATCCCCAGAGCAAACAGAAAATAAAACATATAAGACATAAAACTGCTCATTGTAGAATTACCGTCAAGCGCCGGCGGGATAGAATCTATTGAAAGTATATTAAAGTCCTGCCCGTTGCTCAGTTTAGATATAGATAGGGACGATTCGTTTATATCCGAACCTGCGCTTGCGGAATTTACGCTGCCCGTTGACGGCGTCGGCACGGGAGCCGGTGCGGCCATCGCAAGCCCTGCTTTGTATAAAACAAAATTAGTAACGATAATTACGGAGATTATAACCGTCAAATATGATAAAATCTTTCCCATTCTATTCTCCTGCGCATCCCGTGTTTATGTGTTTAATTGGGCATACATTAATTTAAAAAAATTCCCGGAAATATCCCTCTAACCCCGCAACCATCAGAACAATACCGCATAAGATAAGAAGGGGGAGGCTAAGCCTGATATAAACGGTAATAATCACAGCGTCGTTTTGTTATAAAAATTCATACCGGGAATATTATTGCTTTGAGGTAAAATAATTGCACCTACATGCTCTTTTTTAATCTCGCTTGCCGATTTGGACAATTCCATCTGTTTTAACTGGCTCTCGATATATCCGAGGTTTTTTAAATTTGCGGCGTCTTCCTCCGCTATTAAGGTTAAAACTGAACTCTGATACGAGTAATAATTGGTGCTGTTATTTAATGCCCCGCTTGTTATTTCATTCATGAATCCATCCCCTTCAAGCTCGGCTTTGTGAGCCCTTGCGGCAGAAACGCCCGCATTATAAAGATTTGAAGATGCCGCATCAATCACAAATCCGTTTACCGGGTCAGTACATCCCGCCGTATAATTTCCTTTACCGTCAAAATAATAACCGTTGTCGTAGGAAGCGCAATTTACCGCCGGATTAATGTTTCCGCTGTTTCCGTCGGCATTATAAACAGCTCCGCCTGTAAACTGCCGCGATTCGTTTTCAAGACTGCTTTTATTTAATGCCCCCGTGCCGGGCATAGAAGCGCCGGAAATAAAATCCTGAGGGTTATAGGAACCGCTTTCGTTATTAAGGTTTTGAAATTCCGACTCTTCTATATTAATATCGGAAACCAGATTTTGGGGCGAAGAGGCATAAACATCGCTTTGCGTTAATTCCTGCGGAATCCGGGCAAAAGCATTATTTATTTGATTGTTCAAATTGTTAACATTATTTACGGCATTTTCGACCGAATTAACCAAATGCCCCAATTTATCATAATTAATTATGATATTTTGATACTGCTCCTGCATTTTTGACACATCCGCCGTCAACTTATCTGCGGTTGCCATTGCCTCTGACAGGCCGGGCCCCGGATTAAAAAGCGGTCCGCCGGAGGCTCCGGGGGCATAACCGAGCGTTCCCGCAAGACCCTGCAAAGCCGAAAAAGCGCCGCCTGCCGAAGTCTCGACGGACTGAATCTGGGCGGAAACAGCGCCGATGTCCGGCAGCGGAAGCCCCATTCCGTAAGCCGCCCCTAAGTATAAGATCGTAGCCGTTATGAAAGGAATTAAAACTTTTGAATAAAAAACATATTTTTTATTTTTATTTTTTTGCATAATTTGCTTTTACCGTGTTAACCATGTTAACTTTGTAAATTATTGCCGAATTTCCGCCTTCTTCCCGGCGGCATTTGAGGCTGCGCTATCAACCATTATCCCGTAAGGGCCGTTTGGATAATTTTCTGCCAGTATATAAAGTCTTTCTTTTAGGGATTTATCGGGATATGCCGCCATAATCTGCCGTTCTATCTCTTCATCGTCGGAAGATTTACAGCACAGCCAGTATTCGAAAGGATCCGGCTTATTCCTGATTACGGCCGAATCATGCCCGAATTTTAAAAAATATTCGGCATAATGCCCTTTTACGACCTTAAGGTTTTTTACAATTTCTATCTCTTTTTCGTTAAGTCCGCAAAATTTTAAATCGTCCCCATCCACATCGCCGTCCAATTGGCAAAATATCTTAACGGTAGAATTTTCTATTATACTTTTACCGATGTTTCCGGCCTTCAAAAGATCGCCGGGTTCCTGGGTTACGCTCCACACCATGGATCCCCATTTGGCCGATGTCTTATAAAGGTGCATTATAAGTTCGGCTATTTTAGGGTCATCCACGAATTCCCAGCATTCGTCGTAAAAGAAAAAAACCTTGGCCGATTTGTCATACATTTTTTTAAACGAAATATTTTTTATTATCGCAAATACGACTTTTTGCAGGTCTTCATGCCCTTTTAATTTTTGCAAATCGAATATGACTATCTTTTTACCTGTATCTATTCCTCCCTTCCTATTTAAAATCATACTATAGGGCGAAGATATATCTGTCCATTGAAATAAATTTTTTCCCATTTCCATTGCCCTTTTTTTATCCTCTATATCTCTTCCCTCGTTGTAATCAAATAATACATTGTTAATGTCCGAAATTACCGGCATATCGCCGTCATCGTTTATCTTGTCGTACGATGCCTGAACCGCCCTTGCTATAATAGTTTTATCGTTAGGCGATAAATTTCTTTCCGGTTCGACCATTAAACCGATTATTCCCGTTAGAAATATCATAATGTCCGGATCAAAAACTTCCTCGTTATTTACAATCTTAACTATATGCCGCTTTGGCGGAAACGGATTCAAGCAATATGTTCCGTCCAAATCCAGCTCGATGTATTCCCCGTTAAATATTCTGCAAAACTTGCTATATGTTCCTCCTATGTCAACCCCTACAATATGGTAATTTTCTCCCGACATATAAAAGTTCGTTAAAAATCCGTTAAGCATAAAACCTTTCCCGCTTCTTGTTTTACCGAAGACGATTCCGTGTTTTGCAGGCAGCGCGTTATTGTATAAATCGATATTTACCCCCTCCCCGCTTGTATTAATTAGCGGTATTGCGCAGGTTTTTGTTCCGCCGAAACTCTTATGTAAGGGGAAAAAGGCTGAAGCCGCCGGCGAAATAGATGTTTTAAACCGCCGGTTAAAGCGCGTTTGGGAAGGAAGGAACGATAAAAATAGATTATGGTGTTCCATGTTATCCGTAATTCCTTCCATTCCGTTAAAATCTTTAAATGCCTCCAAAATTTTTATAGCCCTCGGATCCAGATCGGCGGCAGTTTTAGATTTAAGCCTGACGCACAGGGATATATCGACAACCTTCTTTTGCATTTTCGAAACTGATTTAAGAAAATCGTCCAATTGCGCCGTAATGCCGCCGCCTTTATAATCGGTATATCCTCCGGAGACGGCCTCGGTCAAGCTTGCTTTAATATTTCTATCGGATTGAATTTTATTAATCGTTTTTTCCTGAGCCGGTATGTTAAAGGCAATCTGAATATCGTAGGGAAAAAAGTCGAAGGTGTTCGAATTTTCGATATTTAACAGCGGGGTTATGCCGTAAGCATCGATTTTACCGGGCAATCTATGCATATTTATAAACTTATAATAATAGCCGTCTATATAAAAATAATCCCTTTTTATTTCGGCGCAAGAATACATTAACTGGCTTCTAAATGTGAATTCGGGGGACATATTTTCCCATTTTGGAGAACCTACGAAAATAGACCGCCCGGGATTTAATTCTTTATAGTAATAGTCGGTTAATTCCTGATTATTCATTCTTTTAAGCCCTATATTTAACCTCGAAGCCAAAAAACTCAAATTGTTTTCCGCATTATCCAATTTTTTACGGACGGCGTCGAAATCATTTTTAGCATTGAGTCTTGCATGGGAATTATTAATATCTCCAATAGTTATTTTAAATAATTTTGAATTAAAATTGATAAAATCCGATAAAAATCCGCCTTTTTCCGATAACTCCAAATTTGTATTGTTTATTGTGCAAAAAAGATATATTTTAATATTTTTTATGCTTTTTGCTCTAAGAACCTTAAGTTTATTTTCTTTGATATATTCATAATCTTTCGGCGGAATAGAAGATATTCGATAATTCGATATAAATTCGTCGTTTTTGTCGTCTATTTTGTAAACCCACTGCAAGCCGATATTTTCGTCCAAAAGATTTAGAAGAAGGTCGTTAGCATATGCCGTATCGTTGATTATCTCATCTTTGGATAAAACATAATCAAATCCTTTAACCATAAAACCGACAGTAAAAGAACCGTCGATGCCGATAATGATATTTTCATAAATCGTCAAAAGGTTGACATAATTATTAAACGATTCGCTTTGATTTCTTCTTTTTAATATGGATTTAAGCAGCATTATTTATCTTTATAGATTAAATAAATTAAATTTAAAAAAGGGGCATCTAATTTATCGCTCCCCGGTTCCAAAATAAATAGCTCCTTTTTAATTAATATAAACGACAAAAGCGAACTTGTATAAAAATCCGGTTTGCCGTTTTTATACTTTCTTAAAAAAATTAAGATAAGCGTATCGATTAATATTGCAAGAATAATGAACTCTTTAAATGCAAGAATCAGTATCATCGTAATAAAAATAAATAGTCCCCAATCGTATATTTCCAAGCCAAACCTTGTAACCCTGTCGTGAATTCCCCTGTGAATTTTAAATCTTGTATAGCCTGTTTTCATATGCCCCTCGCAGCAAGATTACTTAAGCGCCTGTCATGAATCATGGCTGGCCTACTGTGGTCGAGCCGTTTCCGCCGCCCATATTGATGCCGTTTGCCGAACCTCCCGCGCTTTGAACGATACCTAATATTGCGCCTGTTATGGTCGGCGCAAGCATCACCCCCGTCCCTGCCGCCGCCGTTATAAACGCCTTCCTTGCCGCATCCGGCTTATGCTGCTTTATATCGTAAAATCCCTTTACAAGGCCGATGGTAAGGGTCGCAGGAGCAAGCCTGTAGCATATCCATGTTGTCGCTTCGTTTAAAATGCCCGATGCCCCGATCCCGAGCGAACCCTGATTTAAATTAATCATTGCTAAAGCATTCGAACTTAAGGATAAAATAGATCCGGCAATAAGGGAAGAAACAAACAAAATGCTTTTTAATTTGCCCCTGCCCGGCTTTATTTTTAATTTTAACCTGCCCTTAGCAAATTTTTCTTCATAGATTTCCGATTGGAGACGAGCCATTATCATAATGGAATAATCATTGAAATGATTAATGTAATTAATGACATTTTTAAATCTCATTTTTTCCTCCTTTAGTTTAATAATTTAAATTTTATTTACCGTAAAAATATTTATATCATTTTAATATTTCAGGATTATGAAACATTTGTTAAAAATATATTAATTTAATGTTACATTTTGATTACAAAATGC
>JAJYQZ010000315.1 GCA_021794335.1 bacterium | reverse complement strand
ATTTTTTACCTTTAACAAAATGAACTTTTATTTTCATAAACACCTCTTTTTCTGCCAAAAAATAACTCTATATAATTATTTATACCCCTATTTTGAAAAATAAGCAAACCGTTTTAAGGTGGCGGTCATTAAAGATTAGCGTCTTAAACCTTTGAAATGATAAGAATAAGGCGGCTTTTTATAGCCCTTAAGGTTTTTTTTATACCAATCTGCAGGATAGCCTCAAAAACGAACGGAATTGCCCCTTAAAAAGCCCATTCCTGCAAACCCGCATATATACTGCATTTGCAGGAACGGGGTCGAACCCCCCTTGTGCAATTTTTTGCCTAAGGGGTTTTTAAAGAGGGGCTGTCGATTTTGCCGGCGATAATTTTTTTAAAAAAAAGTGAGGCTATCAATTATTAAAGTAATGCTTCATATTTTACATTTTTCTTTTTTTTAAAAACTACATTTCTTTTTTTTAATAAAGTTTGATAGGGAATTTAAGCGATTCAAGCCCTTCAATTATTCTCCCGCTGTATTTATTATTTATTTTCTTTTTTCGACGCCGAAAACCTCTGTGGCTTCGTTTTTGCCCTTTCTTTTTTATCGAAAAAGTCGTTGAAAACATCGGAAATCAAGCTTTCATTTAAAATTGTAGAAGAAAAGCATCCCCCCTGCCCCCGTAACGATTGTAAGCTGAGTCGTCGGCTTTCTTTTTTTCTATCGGGCAGGGGAATATTATAAGAAGAAAACGGCGCAGGATGCGTTTTGAGGCTTTTAAAAAGAAAATAGGTATGTGTTTTGGAAAGGGGGTTTTTTATTTTTTATATTTATGTGATATAGTATGATAGTATGATAGTATGATATAATAATTATATATCTTATATTTTAAAATATTTTAAAAATTATTTTTTAAATATTTTCATGAGGAGCATTTTGTCGTGATAAATCATTTCAAGGCTGATAATTATTCATATAAGGGATTACAAGATATTATTTCTTTTAATGCCAATAATATAAATCTATTCAATAAGAATATTGAGATGTTTGATTTAAACCTTAAATTTAAAAATAGTGCCGTTCTAATAGAAAGGGCAATGCCGAATATACTATTTATAATATCGGTATTGGAGGATATTTTACCTAAGATGATAAATTCGATTAAACAGGTTACCAATATAATAAATGCCATAAATAAAGACAAAAGTAAATTAATAGATATAGATAACATAACAGATGAATTGTATATTAAATGCCAGAAACCTTTTTATGAAGCCTATCGAACCCTAAAAACGGTAAAAGAACATGACCGGATAAAAAAAATAAAAGGATTAACACCTAAACTCGATAATCTTATCAACCTTATCGCCGATTCCCAAAACTATACTAATGAACTTAGATGGGCTATCTTAGAACATGACGCCGACCTATCCCCTGTTGGAACTACATACTCCGATATAAACGATTTAATAAATGATTTAAAATCATAACCTTAAATTAAATGTCCCCTCAAAAAATTATAGAATGGAGTAAGACCGATAAATTTCAAAAAAAATATAAAAAATTAGATAAAAATTTACAGGATAAAGTCAACGAGGCATTAAAAAAATTAGTCGAAGATATAAAAAATCCAGGTCTTAGATTTGAAAAACTTAAGGGAACACATAATCCTCCAATTTACTCCATTCATGCTACGGATAATTTAAAAATCACGATGTCTATTGAAGGTAATCATGCTATTTTAAGGGTAGTCGATTTTCATAATAATATAGACCGCAATCCATAGCATGTAACAAAATTATAAAAAGTAACAAGACAACAAGACAAAGAACAAGACAGGGAGATGCAGTATTCATAAGGCTTGTCTTGCTGTCTTGCCCTATCTTGCCATTTTTTTAAAAATTTCTATAAAAATATAATAAGAATTATAATTTTTTAAGCAGGATTAAGTGTCACACAAGTGTCACACAAAATATCCGAAACGGCATTAATATATAGAAAATATCGTAAAATACATAATGCCGTCAAAGCTATATAAAAACTACAAATGAAGGCAGGAAGCCCATCTCGTTAATTTTAAAGTAACCCTTTGCCAAGGTGAGGGTCGCGGGTTCAAGTCCCGTTTCCCGCTCCATTATTTACAAGGGTTTCAGAGTTCCGATATTTTCTTGTTTTCGTCCACTATGAACAAACTATGAACACTTTTTTTATTTAGGCCGTTCAAAACATCCCTTGCGTTCTGAAATGCCGACGGAATAAAGTGCGCATACCTGAACGTCATCTTGAAGCTTTTATGCCCTAAAATCTCTTTTAACGTGGTAAGGCTGACCTTTCCGCTTGAAGCAAGCTTGGTCGCGAACGTATGCCGCAAGTCGTGAAAATGGAAGCTCCCGTGCGCGTCGAGAATGCGAGACCTTTTTAACGCCGTCGCCCAGGACTTTTTTATTTCGTCGTAAGGCATTAAGGTCTTCGGGTTATAGAAAACAAAGTTGCATTTTAATAACCTTACCTTGTTAATTTCCAAAAGCGTATCGTGAACCCTGTCGGACATCGGCAACTCTCTCCTTTTCCTGCTCTTGGTATTGACATCCAGAAGGATAAGACCTTTATCCATTTTTATCCTGTCCCACGTAAGCCTTAATATTTTGGACTGTCTCATTCCAGTATCGAGCGCCGTTATCACAATAGGTCTTAAATGCGGGTCACAGCAGGATATAAGCCTTTATTCCTCTTCTAAGGTCAAATGCTCCAGGCGTTCATTTTCGCCTTTAAGCTGTTTTACCTTAAGGATTTTCTTATACTGCGCCTCGTCGATAAGTTCCCGTTCGCACGCCCAATGAAACATGGCCTTAAACACCGAAAGGTTTTTATTGACGTAAGATATAGCGCATCCGTCATTAATGAGACTGCCCTGGTAGTCGTCGACGGTAGCATATGAGAATTCATTAAGCGGACTGTCGCCAAAAAAGAGCTTAAACTTATTAATTAAGGACTGTTTTCTGTCGATGCCGGCATGTCGACTTACCGATTTTTATAACCCGCCTGTTATTATAGGCACATCGAATAACACGCCATTTGATGCTAAAAATAAAAAATTAATGCAAGGGTTGCCTAAGCCTTATATTGAAGGTAGATTTATTATTTTCAATTACATTCAATATATTTTCAGCATATTAGATTTATATAAAAGAAATAAAGAAGAAATAAAAGAAAACCGTGTCAAATGGTTTGATGACAAGGCCGAATACTTAAAAAAGGAATTAAATATTGCAGGTTCTGATTCTACCGGCGGCAATTCACTTTAATCTATATGCAAATCCGCTTCACAGGACTAAACAGGTTTTATAAAAGCGTTCACAGCGGCAAAACAAGGCTTATATTTAATCCGGTTAATAGTTCTCACTACTAAAATATAGAATAGCCCCAAAAACGCTTAAATTTGCCCTTTTAAGCCCCCATCCCGCAAAACCTTTATTTATGCTATTTTTACATATTAACTATCTTCCGTTAGTTAATATGTAAAATATTCAAGCCTGCAAACCAGCATAAGTACTGCATTTGCGAGAAGAGGCTTTTTAAAGGCATTTGCGTGCGTTTCTGGGGGGGGGCTTTACGCTTGAATTTGAAAGCGTGAACTACTGTGAGGCTATTTTTGCCCGGCGGGATGTATAAGGTTAAAAAGCCTTTCGTTAAATTTATTCATTAAATCGACTTTCTCGTTTAAATGCTCTATATCGGCTTTTAGCTCTGATTTAATTGAATCTATCTTTTCGTCAAGAGCAGTAATTTTAAATATCCATTTTCTCGTCAAGGGCGTCTATCCTTGTATTTATCGCCTTTAACTCGCCCTTAATCTCGTTTAACTGCGGCGTTAAAAACCGCTCAAGACTTTTAGTGAAAGATTCCGTAGTCATAAAATAAACCCCCTTAAATATTTATTATATATTATACAGGATTTTTTTAAGAATTTTTTAAAAAAAAGTGAGGCTATCAATTTTTAAGCCCTATACCTTTATACCTATTTTTTTATTTCCGAATAAAATATATCTTATATCTTTTTGGCTATATGTGAACTAATACTTTAAATCTTAGTTTTTCTTTTTTTAAAAATCACTTCACTTTTTTTTAATACTTTAAAGCCTTATGATAAGGGGGTTTGACGCAACCGTGAATTTCCTATTTTGCTGAATTTTTTATAGTGCGATTTTTCATTAAAATAAGCCGAATTAGCCCTCTATTATCGGTTAATATATAGCCTAAATAAGCCGTTTTTTCGGGCTTTTTTTGATAAATTTACGGCGTTAAAATATGTTTTAACCGACAGGTTGATATAAAACCATCAACCATAAAATTTATTTATATCCCTATAACTAAAGTTATGGGCTTTACGGCTTCCGTTGTGTTTATTCGGTTTCTTTTTTTATCAGGTTTTTTAATTTCTTGTCGTCCGGACGGGTTTTTTCCTGCTTGTGAGTATAGATGGTTAGCAAGATTATTCTTTTTTCTTTTAAATTCAGGAGATAATCTAATCTTCCTTGCTTTGCCGAACCTGATAAATCAGGGGAATTAAAGCGGTATTTTCTAAATTCAAATTCGGGATTATAGGCTTTACGGGGATAGGGCTCCAAAGCGGAAGCTTGGCATCTCGGATTTTGGATTAAGTTTTGAATAATATTACTTAATTCGCCGGCAAACAGTTCCCTTCCATTTTTATTATCCTTATAATTTTTATCCAAAAAGGTTTGCAATTCTTTTTCAAAACTATTTCCCCGCCTTAGTTGCCATTCCATTGAGCCATCCTTTAAATTCTTCGTAAGACATATCTATTCCTTCGCCTTTTACGCCGGATTCTATCAGTCCGCTTAATTTTTCTCTATAAGCAAGATTGTCGTATTCAATCATCGAAAGGATAACATTATTTAATCTATCAAGTGCGACAAAGAAATCGCCGACGTCGGACATGTTTAACTTACCGGAGGTTAAGGATTTAAAAAGTTTAAAAAGCGAAGGAGCCGTTTTTATAGCCATGATTATAGGATTATCGCTTATTTTTTGTATTTTCTCATCTCCTATATAGGAATAACTGAAGGATTTAAGGTTTTCCTTTTGTTCGGCGCTTAGTTTATCCCAGTTCGATTCTATGTAATCCGCAGATTTTAAAATATTGCCGGTCATTTCTTTTATTTCCGTTATAAAATCCTTTTTCTTTCCGGCGGTTTTAACGAGAGATTCTTTTTTTGCCTCGTCAATCGGCATATAAGCAAATATATTATTTAAATCGCCCATTATTGCAATAGCCATAATTCCTGCCCTCTTTTATCCGTTTTAAAATTATAATATTTGTTTTATAGGTACAATGTCAAGCACTTTATTTATGGAATTATAAATCTAATTTTATTATATCACAAAATTGCGGCATAAAATTATTTATATCGGTAAAAATTTATCGCCCGATGCCGCTTGCTAAGACCCATAAATATGCCTTTTTTCGAAAATAAGTAAGACTTGACAATTATATTCACGCATATTAACATCGCACACCGCTAACGCAGACGCTTACAGGCTTTAGCGGTATAATTAACCTAAATTAAGGAGGCGTGTTTATGAAAATGACTAAAATTGATGTCGGCGGGATGATGTCAGAAAGAAATGTTAATAAACTCAATGCGATTCTTAAGGAATCTATTTTCGGCGTAAAAATGGCGGATGTCGTATTAAAGGAGCAAGCGGTATATATCATCATCAATGACCATATCGATGTAGAAAGTATTAAAAACATTATCAGGCATGCGGGATATACTCCGGAGCTCCATATCAGCTGGATTATATCCTAAACAGGCTTATAAATCCTTTCAAACGACAAGATAAAGGCGTTTATTCAGGGCTATTAATGTTTTGTATTAGCCGCAAATCAGAGGCTTATAAATAAAGGATTTGCAGGCGGCATCGCCGGAAATAGCCCAAAAACGCATGCATTTGCGTTTTAAAGGGCTGTTAAGGATTATATCAACTGATAGTTAATGTGTAAAAGGGAATAAATATGCGGTGGCTTCTTAAAATTAAGTATGAAAAATTTTATCGAAATATGTTATTATAACCTTACACCTTAATCCTGCAATGAGACGACAAAAAACCTCCCGAATATGTTATATCGTCTCCGAAGGTTGATAAAGAGGGTATTCTAAGATTTAGAAGGTTAATAAGAGCATCGTCGTTTTTTATTTCTCTAATATGTTCTATACAACTTCCGCCTCCGAGCATCATAAGCATTAAAGGTACT
>JAJYQZ010000163.1 GCA_021794335.1 bacterium | reverse complement strand
AATATCGTACTTCGAGGCTATGGAGTCGAAGGTATCTTTGATTTCTTGGTTCATGCATATCATATATATCATAAATGGAATATTTTGCAAGTTGCGCTTTCAACCCAAAATGTATTTAGTATTAATTACCGATATTTTTATTTAACGCCATAATTTTTTAAAAATCAAATAATACCGCAAAATTACTTAAAACTAAATCTTTTTGCATATTTATGCTTCATCGGGCACATTCTTATAAGCCGCATCTTTTACCGTCATTACTTTCAAAGCCTTGCGCTGATAGATGTTATTTAAAACCAGCGCGGCAATAACAAGCAAGGCGCCAGACATTTCTAAAAGGGTTACCCTATGCCCCGATAACGAAGCAATTATCAGGGTCGTTACCGGCACCGCGTTAATGAACAAAACCCCGTTAACGGGTCCTATAATTTTATTGCCGGCGTTCCAAGTGAAGACCGCCATAACCCCGGCTATAAGTATCATATACGAAAGTTCCCGCCATACGCCGGATATTTCGTTTGCGGCAGGCACATGCAGCCAGCCGAGGGCAGTCGCCAAAACCACTGCAAAAAGAATCGTAACGACCCCCATTGCGCATGTTAAGGCGGTATAACGCAGAGGGGAAAACCCTGCGAATTTTGTTATCCCCCATGTGTAGATTACCCATGAAAACGCTCCAAGCAATATAAAAACATCCGCAAAAAGGCTTTTTTTCATCGAATAAAGAAGCATCGGGTTTCCGTTGGTGATGACGAGCAAGACCCCGATAAGCGCGATAAAAATAGCCGTAAAAGTAAATTTATTGGGTTTTTTACCCGTTGCCGCCCATGAGACTACGGCGGACATAAGGGGCATGGTTGACATAAAGACTGCCGCTATTATCGCGCCTTTAGCTCCCGATATTATCTGCTGGCCTAAAAAGACAAGAAATCCGAAACCGGCAAATCCCGCGGAACCGAAAAGCCATAGCGGCAGTATCTTTCCTTTAAAATTAAGGGCATTTCTGCCTTCGAAAATTACGAGAAGTATAAGAAAAATGATAGATGCGCTGGTATATCTTATCGCCGTGAAATAAAAAGGGTCCATTATCTTTAAAGCGCCGTCCATGACGGGGAACATCCCGCCCCACGCTATCGTCGAGATTAAGCACAGGAACACGCCCGATATCAATTTATAAGCGTTTTTCATAAAAACACCCCTCCTGAAATTAATTATTTAAATCAAGTAATAAAATTATTTTAAAAACCTTTAAGTTGCTTAAAGAATGTTAAATCTAAAACTATCTAAAATATTATCTTGCATACAGTATAAAACCCGTTATATAATGAGTCAAATGAATAATATTTATAATTAAAATGATAATTTACTCATGACGCTTACCCAATTAAATATTTTAAAAACCGTGGTCGAAACGGAAAGCTTTACCAAAACGGCGGACGCCCTGCACATAACGCAATCGGGCGTGAGCCACTCCATTGCATCCTTGGAAGACGAACTGGAAATCAAGCTCGTTAAAAGCAATAAGAGAAGCGTTTCCCTTACGGAAGCGGGAGAAAAGATTTATATTCTTGCGAAAGATATTCTAAGCCGCATAGACAGGTCGAAAGAAGAAATTTCGGCGTTAAAAAACCTGCAGACCGGAAAACTGAAATTAGGATGCTTTCAAAGCGTTTCCGTAAGAATACTGCCCGGAATTTTAAAGGTATTCAAACAAAAGTATCCCGGAATAGAAGTCTCATGGTTCGAGGGAACGGACTTAGAGGTAAAGGACTGGATAATAAGCGAGGCGGTGGATATAGGGTTCGTCGTATCGCCCTCCATACCCATATCTTTGCCCGCACGCTTACCTTCGCAAGCCTACGGTAGGGATACGAACAAAGATGGGTTGGAAACGGTCCCGCTTTTGGAGGATAAGATGCTCGGCGTCTTTCCCGCAAAACATCCCTTGTGTTCGAAGAAACATATAAACATAAAAGAGCTTGCCGGCGAACATCTGATAACCTTTAAGGGGTCGAGCTGCGGCATGCTTGTAACGTCTAATTTAATAAATGCAATAAATAACTTGGGCGAGATTAAAAAAATAGAAGCAAGGAATATAAGCACCGTTATAGAAATGGTCAGGGGAGGCATAGGCGTAGCCATTATGCCGGAGCTTGCCGTTCCGCAGAATTATGCGGGCATATGTTTGGTTCCATTAAAGCCGGAGGTAAAAAGGGAAATTGCTCTGGCATACCGCTCTTCAAGTTCTTTAGACAGCCTTTCCTTATCCGCAAAGGCTTTTATAGAAATAACGAGGAAATGGATAGAAGAGCATTTTAAAATCGGAGGAGATGTTTCTTAAACATCCCTCGATGCCTCATTAATTTGCCTACGGCATAGATAATGTTTAATAATATAGTTCCGTAGGCCGAAAATGGGTATGCCGCAAACATAAAACCTGTTAACGCCGCAGAAACAATACCGGCAAAAACTATCTTACTAACTTTTTAACTTTTTTAAATTTTAATAGGTTATCCATAATTTACACCATCATCTCCCCCCTTTAGCCTTTTAAGGCGAAGGGGGAAATAATTTCGGCAATATGCAATATATAAATAATAAATATTGGTATTGCCTGCGAAAATAATCGGTTAACGCAGCGATTTAAACAGCCATGTGCCGTAAACGGGTTGAGGACCCTGCATGCCGTTATGTACGACGTAGAATCCTGGCCATCTGAGGTCAACCCAAACTTTAAGGTTTTTTCCGTTAAGTTTCATGTAATAACTATTGTCGGTTCTGAAGTTAATTCCCATACCGACATACCTGTGGCACCTATCTTTTTCTACCGTGACATTTTTAACGAGTCTAAGCCGCACTCTTTGACTGTGCCATGTAATAAAATAATAAACACCCATAGGGGGATGCACGGGACAACCTGGACAAGGACGCGGATAAATGGCGCTGGAAGATTTTATCCCAAATAAAAATATCATAGGCAGTGATAATGCTAATACTAAAATGAACCATTTTAGATTTGTACCGAATAAACTTGCGTAACTGGATTTTATTTTCATTTTATTCACCTCCTTTTTATTAAATTTTGATAATTTATATAATCGCCGATTATATAAATTATTTTTAACTTGATATTTTAATATTTTAACGACAGCAATTACATATATTAGGGTATATTAGGATTTTATCACTAAAAAAGAAGTTGTCAAGTGTCGGCGGCAATGCGCCGATAATAATGAAACGGCGGGTTAAATTTATCAGGCATCGAGCCGGCGAGCCGGCAACTGACCCCCCCCCATCCCCTCCCCCCTCGCGCTAACCTCCGCGCTTGACATTTTTGTTTTTTGAATTTTTAGTAGTATAATTGCATATTATGAACCCTCAAGAGCTTATAAACAAGTACGGCGGCAGATTTTCGTCAAGCCTTGGCATCCGCCTTTCGGCTTTAAATCAGGACGAAATATTTAAATGGTTTATCGCCTCCATGCTTTTCGGAGCAAGAATATCGGGAAATATTGCGATAAAAACATATAATGAATTAATATCGAAAAACATCGCATCCCCCGAAGATATTTTAAAAACAGGATGGGACGGCCTTGTCGCAATTCTGGATGAAGGAGGTTATGCAAGATACGATTTTAAAACCGCAACCAAGTTCCTCGAGGTTTGCAAATCGCTGGCCGAAAACTATAACGGAAACCTTAACATACTGCATTCAAGGGCTTCGGACGGGAAAGACCTCGAAAACAGGTTAAAAGCCCTCGGCAAGGGCATCGGCGATGTAACCGTTAATATATTTTTAAGAGAATTAAGGGGAACATGGCTTAAAGCGACGCCTTTGCCGCCTAACATCGTTATGACCGCGGCTAAAAAAGCAGGCTTTATTCCGGAAGAACTAACCGACAATAAAAAAGCGCTTCATATGCTCCTTAGCGTATGGAATGGCGGAAGGAAAGGTAAAGAAGCCGAAAAAAGGCTGAAATCCTTTCCAGATTTCGAATCGGCATTGGTTAAAAGCGGCCTCGAGATTAGAAAAAAGAAACTATCGTGATGCTGATTTATTTTTTTTACATCCATTTCTCATTTATCTTATCCTTACCCATCCGGATAATTTGACAAACTTTCCCGTTCAGAAAACTTTTGAGATGTGAATGTAAAACTGGCTGGGGGAGAAGGATTCGAACCTCCGTAATGGGAGTCAGAGTCCCAGGTCCTGCCGCTAGACGATCCCCCAAATTTCGATAAAAAATGCGGGTTTTATTAATAATAAGTTCTATTATTATATGATAAAGCATAAAAAAAGGTCAATAAAAATAACATAAAAAAATTATTAATTTATCTAAATATTTTATAAATAATCAGCGGATAAAATGTTATAATATTTACTCGGAGGAAATGAAATTTAACTATGAAATTTAAGGCACGGCGTTTTTATATTTTAGCCGCATCTGCAATTATTATTTTAATTTTGTTTACTGCGGCTATCGAGAAATATATGCCGTCCTCAAGCAAAATATCCGCCCTTTTGAATAAGTTAAAATCCGCCGCCGCCGCCGTCCTATCCGGTGAATCTTCCGTCCATTTAGAGTGCAAAAGTACCGCCGAATTCCCCTGCGTCGTAAAATATTTGCATTACTTGCGTTATCTTCCGGTTTCGGTTTCCTCCTCCGGTAAATACGGCTACGACTTTTCGTTTCCGGTTCCGAAAGATTTGCAGAAAGCCGCGGATTCATATAAATGGAACCCCCAAAACCCGTTTATTTTAGGGGCAATAACACAATATATCGAGGCGTCGGGCATGCTGCATGACGGGGAATACGCAAAACCTCAAATAAACGGAAAACTTTTGTCCGAACTGAAAAAAAGCGCGGAAAAGGGGGAATTCGACCCCTATCCGTGGAAATGGATATTAGTCAGGCAGGCCGCGAAAGGTGAAATAGTCGAACTTTACGAAAACGGCAGAAAGGTTTTTTCGTCTCCGGCAAATACGGGTGAATTTGCGACTACTCCCGACGGAACATGGTATGTCTTCCTCCGCTTCAGCAGCACGGCGATGAGCGGCTTGTCCCCCTCCCTGATTTCCATGAAAGTTTACGAATCGCTAAAATTAAAACATCCCCGCATGGTCGGGTGCTTAGACGGACACCCCGTAAAATGGGTTGCATACAATGATTCCGGCATTAAATACGCGGATTATTTTAACGGCGGGATAGCGTTGCATTATATCGCCCGCAGCCGTTACGGATTTCCGCAGTCGGCAGGGTGCGTGGAATTGCCTTACGACAATGCCAGATTCCTGCACAAAAACACAGGTTATGGAACAATCGTAACAGTTTCCGGGGTTGCCGGGCGGGCGGCAACAAAACAAAAGAGCGGCGCCTCCGCCTCCGGAGCCTGCACCCAGGCCAAAGTTCAGGCTAAACCCGGCAAGCCGCTATTGACAAATCAAGATAAGCCTGCTACAGCCATTGACAAAAATTCTTCTTCGTGACCGGAAAAAATAGAAATAAAATGCGAATAGATATCCGATTAAAAAAATGTTCAATGAATAATAAGTATCAAGACTTCTTTTTATTCCGTCTGCTCATTAAAGTTGTTTATAAATAACTTCTCCCACGCTTCTTTGGTAGAAAATGCCGGAATTATATTTTTTGCGGGTTCGAAGTGCTTCATATTTCCGGTTATAAGCCCGTCCGCATTTGCGCTTCTCGCAGTTTCTATAAATTTTAAATCGGCGGCATCGATTAGTTTAATATCGCACTTGCCGGAAGTAATAAATAATGCGGTGCTCGCCGTAAAATTCAAGAAATAATCGACGTCAGTTTTTTTTAAGCCAAACTTTTTCCTTCTTAAAACTGCGGAATATTCTAAATATATCCTGCCGTCAAGAGCCAGCGTAAATCTTTTATCCAGAAAGTAGTCGAGTATGCGCCACGGATAACTCTCTGAAATAAATCCTGAAATAAATACGTTGGTATCTATTACCAAAATCATAATATTTCTTTCCTTGCGGCGTTTATCTCCTTGCCTATATCTTCGGTAGAAATTTTATTCTTTTTAAAGGTTAGTCTCATATTTCTGACGGCAGCTTTCGCCTTCATCGACTTAACAAAAAAAGTGTCTGCTCTAAGTTTGTTTCATCGACAGGCAGCATTAAAGACGAAGGCTTCCCATTAGAGGTTATAATAATTTCGCCCTCTTTTTTTAGCTCGTTTAAAACCGATGCCGTCTTTAATCTTAAATCCCTCGATGGAATGAATTTCATAA
>JAJYQZ010000006.1 GCA_021794335.1 bacterium | reverse complement strand
TATGAAAAATTAAATATCGACAATCTTATGCATATTATTAAAACAGCGCAAAGAAAAGTTGATTTTATCCGGCGTTGCTTAAATCCTTTGTTAGGTGTTGTGTCCCAAGACAGAAAACAAACAGTCTATTTAGATAAAGACAGCAAAAATATTATCTTTTCGGACAAGCTCTTACTCGAAAATTAACGAGTATTTCGCGCTATTTACACGAGTCAAACGCACCAAGTAACGAGTATTTCGCACCAAGCCTTTAAAATTAATTAATAGTATCAATAACTTATACCTACTTTTTTACCCTATATATATCTTATAGATATATATATGACGGCGCGTTTAAACGCGCCGTCCTTAAAAAAATTACAGCCCATAAACAAAAACCCAACTGCGGTCAAGCGTGCAGACGCTTGCGGGTTCGGGCAGAGCCCGATACAATGTCCTTAGATTATTTGTTTCGCCGGAGTTTGATTTTGCCGAAGTCTCGCTTTTCAAACCGCTTGTCGGTTTGGAAAGCAAAATCAAACGGAGCAAGAAACAAACTCCTATTTAAGCCTCCTTCAGTTTGAATTGAGCGTAGCGATAATACAAACTGAAGGAGGGGGCTGGAAAAGCGGAAAATATAATATTTTGAAAAAGTGATTACTATTTTTTAAATTGTTTTAAATTTGATTTTTTTGAAAAATATGATATAATAAAATTATTAGTCAATTCATCTTTAGGTCCTGCGCTTTAATTGGCGGCGCATTAAATGGAACCTATTATCTTCGTAAGAGATTCAAACTTGCCAATCTTTTAGAAAAGATTAAAAACTCTACCATCCGAACAGACGGATTATTAAATCTGCAAATATTTACTTTTGATTTGTAAGATTTTTATTTCCCAGGTGATTTTTAAGTTTATCTATAAACGATGAAAATACCGGCGGGATTAAAGATTTTACAAAGGAACTATTCCTACTCGGAAAAGAAAAATCCGGGTCTATTCTAAAAGTAAATATCCTTTCTAACGCGGCCCGAAATACCGCATAGTTTTTACTTCCTTACTTAAAGGTTTAACTCTAAAAACCTTTCCAAGACTTGTCCTGGGTCTATAAACCGGAAAATAATTTTATAAACCATATAGGGATTATTGGCTTATCCTCAAAGATTTTCTTCGTCGAGCTGGTATTGTCTTTCCAGTTAAAAAGCCATACGAAAAGACAACTTCTACCTTAAATTCTGCTCTTTTAAATTAAAATTATAAAAAATAGGCGATTTAAATGCCACTGGTAGAGGTTTGTTTATTATTTTAAAATTAACAAGTTATTCACAGAGGAAAGCCATGACAAAATTAGAATATAAAATAAATCAGGAATTAAAGCAAATTGAGCATTTTCACAAAGTTGATAATCCCGTATCAATCGTTTCTAACAAACGAGACCACGATATCCGTCAAGATATGGGAATGATAGCCCGTGATGCAAGGTATTACGGGATTGGGGTAACAGCGAACCGAAAGAGCGACATAGGAACATGGACCAATGCCGATATTAAAAAAATGGCAGATTATTATAAAGCCCAAGGGCTTAAAGACGCAACGATTATTAATTACGTATCGAGCCTGCGCTCATTTCTTTTTGAAACTAAAAGAACGAACATAACGGCAAGCAACGGAGAACTGGGACTTAAACGGGTAATAGAGTATAAAGATAAAAGCCTTGGGGCAAAAGGTATCGATATAAACGAAAAACTTGCACATTTCAAGGAAAAAGACATAAATGTTTACGTCCAGCTTAAAATTGCCGAAATTGCAGGATTAAGGCGGGAAGAGGCTATCCACGCCGGACTTGCCATAGCCAAAGACTATTCCGTTTTAAAAGGCAATGTTTTGGAACTGAAAGGAAGCTGGTGCAAGAACGGAAGACCGAGGAATATCTCACTCTCGGATGAAAAAGCAAAAGAGATTAAGGAACTGCAAAAATATGCAAAAGGAGGTGAATATAGGATGGACAGGAACCTAAAGCAGGAAAAAGACCACTTGTCGAACTCAATCAAAGCTCAGGGCTTTCACATGCACGCGGTAAGGCATTCCGAAGCTCAAGAAAGATATACGGAACTCATAAGTGAAGGATTTACCGAGAAAGAGGCAAAAATGGCGGTTTCACGAGAACTCGGACATAACAGGGATTATATCACGAAGGTTTATCTCGGCGGGAAATAAATAAAAATACAAACAAATATGGACAAAAATTCATTGACAATATAATTAATTTTTATTATTGTTAAGATATATTTATAAATTTAAATATTTAATTATTAATATTATGATCAAAACACTAAAATTAGAAAATTTCCGGTGTTTCGAAACCGTTAATTTAGAAGAATTAAAACAAATAAATATTGTAACCGGAGATAATGGATCAGGCAAAACAGCATTATTAGAATCTATAATGATAGGCTCTAGAGGCCTTGTTTCTGCAATATTGCAAATAAATGCTGAGCGTAACATAAACCCTGATAATAGTTTTAGCGCTTTACTTCCAACAATTTTTAATTCCCTAACACCTGATCAGTTTAGATTGCAATGGGACACCCTTTTTTATAACTATCAAACAGAAAAAAAAATAAATATTCAATATTCAGACATCAAAAATAACAAGTTTGATTTACTTCTTTATTATAGCAAGGAAAATATAGGTCAGATTTCTTTAGGTGGACAGGATAACATTGCTCCATTTATTATAGAAAGAAGAAAAAATAAGGAACAATCCCAAAAAATATCCGTAAAATTGACAAAAAATCAGCTTTTTCAGGATGGAACTATTGAACAATTTGGACATAACTTAGCATTTTTCCCCTCAAAATTTGGATATAGTATGGCAGACAATATTAAATGGTTTTCGGATTTAAGCATAAGAAATGAAGAAAAAGAAGTTATTGAAATAATGAAAGATTTTTTCCCTTTTATTAAGGGAATAACAACTCTTTCTCCTGGTAGTATCCAATCTATTTTTATTGATCTTGGAGATAAAAAACTTCAAACACCATTGGTTTCAGAAGGTCTAAATAAAATATTAAGTATAGTATTAGCTTCTATAATTTATAAAAACGGGATAATTGTAATAGATGAAATAGAAAACGGGATATTTCATGAGCGGTATAAAAAATTATGGAAGATTATCTGCAAATTGGCTAAAGAGCAAAAAAACCAGTTATTTATTTCTACTCACAGTTTAGAATGTTTACAGGCATTAACTCCTACAATTAATCAAGATAATGCTGGAGATTTTTGTTTATTGCAATTTTCAAGAGTTCCAAATGATGATAAGTCTGGATCTATTAATTTCAGAAATATTCCCGGCAATATTCTTATTCACTCACTTTCGAGTGACATTGAAATTCGTTAATTAAATATGAAAATATTTTTTTGAAATTCCTTATATAATGTCAAAAAATTTTGAAATAAAGAAAAAAATACTTATTATTTGCGAAGGAGACTCTGATAAGCATTTTTTAGAAAATTTAATAAAAAATAGAGATATAACTTTAGATTATCAAATTAGTACTCCTAAAGAATTAGGAGGAAACGCGGATGGAAAAACCCAATGGAAAACAATATTTTCTAACATTATTGCTGCTTCTAAAGCTGAAGAGTTAGAATTTATTATTGTTATAGGTGATAATGATGATGATTATGAAGCAGCATTTAATAATATAAAGGTTGCAATAAAAGAAGCTAACGACATAAAACAATTTTATAAAAATATTCCTGAAGAAACCTTAAAAGAACCAAAAATAGATTCTGGAAAACCTACTGTTTTTGTGGCAATGATGCCAGAAGATAAAAAAAGAGGGAATATTGAAACGCTTTGTTACGAAGTTGCATACGAAAAAGCCAAACCGGAGATAAAAAAATGCATCGATAATTTTGCAACTTGCTCTGGATTTAACGGTAATGATGAAAAAATCTCCTCGGTTTCTAAACTTAAACTAAGTTCATTGATTGCTTGTAAATTTTCGATGGATAATAGGTACCCGCCTATTTATAATTTCAATAAATTATGGGATACAAGAGAAGGTGATCCCACTATTGTTCCATTAACGCATAAAAAATTTGACTGGGTAGTCAATTATTTAAATTCTTTTGCCAAATTATTATCGAATTGAAAAAAATATAAAATATAAGGTTTATGATATTAATAACAATCAATCTCAGCTCATTCTAACAACATAAAATAGGGTATAAAATTAATTAATGAGATTTTTATGCGTGTTTAAAAAACATAAGTCTAAATAATTACCGTAGCATTTTCATATAGTAAAGGAAGAGCGTTCTGCCTCATCCTAAATTTCGTTCCATGATTGTGTCCGGTGCGAGCATCGAAATCTACTAAAATCTTACCATCTTCGATTGCTTTTAAAAAACCCTCGAAATTAAACTTATGCAACATCATAACTTTTCGAATATTTATAAAACTCTTTAGTTTTCTCCTTTTTAACTTCCGCCTGAACATAAAAACAATTTAAAAGTTTTGTTCCCGCTTTGTGTTCTAAATCATCAAAACCCCAATATGATTGCGGATCTAATTCCCCAAATCCTATATTTTCCTTAACAGTCTTAAAGTATAAATCGTAAAATAGAATTGACCAATTTTCCGGCGGACAGCTAAATCAATAACATCCGGATGGCTTGTGCGAATCATAACTATAGAATCAATGAAAAACGGATGCCCAGCCGTTTTCAATATATAAGACGGCAAATGTAAATTATATAGTGCTTATGAACTCCGCGACAACCTTAAAATCTGTTTCCGGCACGTTTTCTAAGATTATCGGCTCAAATTTCTTATTATTTGGAGACAGAATGATTCGCTTATGAATCCAAGAGCCGTCTTCAAAATACTCTTTTTCACTGTTATAGCGTTTTACCGTAAATTTTTGGTTTGTTTCATTATCCGCAACCTGCCTTGATTCCACTAAAACGATAGTTCCGTTGCGGGAACCGCCGTGTTCTATGCGAAATATGCAGTAACTGCCGTCAGGAATAGTAGGCTCCATAGAATGTCCTACCACCTTAGCTATAAACATATCCATATTGAGCTTCCTACCTGGAGCCTTCATCCAGCCAACAGCCTCGACATGTTCTTCCCTGCTAAAACCTGAAGCGGCAGCCTCTAACGAATAAACCGGCAGGTATTCCACGAATTTTTTATCACTGCTAAATTCGCCATCGGATACAATCTCATTAATAAGCGTTTTTTCTTTATCTATAATGGGAACGGAATTGAAACGCGTATAAACCCTGTTGAGAAAATAATTCTCCACAATCTCTTTAAACCTATTATCATTAAATATATTTTTGAAGATATCCATATTTTGGTCCATTCGTTCAACGAATATTTTATCTAATGTATCGCCGAATCCGTATTTAAAATTTTCAATCGAATTGCTTCTTGCTTTTATGGCTAAATCTTCATTATCCAGTAAGGATTCCTCAATCTGGTCAAAAAACAACCTATCAGCCTCTTTAAAATCGGTTTTGAAATGTTCGTTGTAAATATCAATTATTTCGGAGAGCAAAGCATAATTTTCATTATCCCTTGCTCTTCCCGCGTCTATTAACGGTTTTAGTTTTGATTCCGAATTCTTTTGAAGTTCAATCCGTCCAGAAGCTATTTTTTGCAGCCTATAATATTCCAATGCAACTTCATCACCTATTCTGAATACCTCGCCGTTTGTTCTCTTAGGTAGTTTTCTCAAGAGAAATCTAACATAAGCATAAAACTTTTCAATATCTGCATCGCTAAAAGGCATAATTTGAGCAATAAAGGAATATAATCTAATAAAAACCCCGCAAATTTTTTTAAAACTTTCTTTATCTTCCATTTTTTCAAGTCTATTAAATTTATCCACAGCTTTATCGATAATCGAGTTCAACTGACCATGTTCTATGTTATCTCTTAACTTTTCGCTCTTGAAAAAAATTCCGCAAAAATCTTCCACATCCCGTAAATCAATAATATTAAAAGATTCTATATTGGCCTTTATGTCGTAAAGAGCATTGGGGTCTGTTTCCTCTGCAAGCGTTGCAGCTTCGTAATAAGGCTGAAAAGATTTAAAGATACCTTCTCTCTCATTAACAAAATCAAGAATAAAAGTATCCTCTTTCCCGGGACAAACCCGGTTAAGCCTGCTTAACGTTTGAACGGCTTTAACTCCGTCAAGTTTTTTATCGACATACATAGTGTGCAATAAAGGCTGGTCGAAACCTGTTTGATATTTTTCCGCTACAAGAAGAATTTGATAATCC
>JAJYQZ010000333.1 GCA_021794335.1 bacterium | reverse complement strand
GCTTGTTTTTTATGCTTTGAATAATATTTAAAGCTATGATAAGACGGCGTATATTTTGCACAGCCGGCAAAATTCAAGGCAATAAATAATAGACTGCTTAAAAGAAATATTTTTTTAGGCATTTTAATTACCTCCCTTAAAATTTATTTAAAATTCGTAACATTCGGATACTGCCCGAACCCGCTTTGAACGCTTGGCGGAGTAGGAACCGTAAATACTTTTTCGTTTGCGCGGTTTCCGGCTACGGCCGCTTGCTGAGAGTCTTTCGCCCCGGCTTGCATTGCTTTTAATTTTGCCTGCTGCGCTTCGAGCTTATTAAGCTGGTTTACTTCTTCCGTTAAAGCTACTAAAGCCTGACCGTTAGCCTGCTCCGCCGCGACCTGACCGTGGGCGGCCGCGACGTTCGCCCCCAGCTGCGATATTAAATGCTGGTTATTCTGCGAATTATTAAGGACGCTCTGGGCGTAACCGGCAGTCTGGGCGGCCTGAGTATTTGCTGTGTTATATTGGTTATACGCGCCCTGCGCCGCCTGAACCGGCGTTTCGTTCGCCGTGCCGTAGTCGCCGTAAGTGTTTGCGTAATTCTGCAGGAATTGCGACATCTGCGGATTTCCGAGAGCTTTTTCCTGCGCGATTATGTTTTGCATATTCGTCTGCTCTTCGGTTAAAGAGTTTTTAAGCCCCTGAAGTTCTGCAGCGGGCATCATAACCGTCCCTTCGATGTTATTGACCGAGGTTAAAAGCGTGGAGCTTTCCTGCTGTAGTTCCTGTATCTGATTCATAAGCTGTTCGCCCTGCCGGGCATACGTCAAAGCGGAAAGTTCCGTCTGTATTTTAGACTCCGCCGCCTCTATGGCGGTATTAGCCGCAGTTAAATGTTGAATTATCGACTGAATCCCAGCCGTAACAGGGTCGAAAGTGATAATTCCTTGCGCCGAAGCCGGACGGGGCATAAAAGCGAAAAATAAAAATACCGCTAAAAAAATAAACTCGTAACGGTTACGAGGTCTTAAAGCCTTGCTATTACTCGATTTCTTTAAAAAAAACATAAAAATCACCTCTTTAATTTGTTTTCGTTTGTGATATTAATAAATGGACTATTTACCTTTTTTTGCTGTTTTGCTTGCAGCTCCTGCGTTTGCATTTTTTCGATTTCTTGCAGCTGCAGTAAATCTTCGTTCCAATCTTTCGCTTTCGACCTCTCGATTTCTACGTTAAGGTCCGGATATTTTTTTTCAATGTCAGCTTTCATTTTGTATGCGTTAAGCTGTCCCGCTACGTCGTTATCGTATGCGACGACGACTTTTTTAATTCCTTTTTTTTGAATTAAATCGTCGATAAACTTTGTTGTATGCGGCATTACTCCTGACGTGCTAACAATCGCAGTATTCCCCGGCATTTTCAATGAAAAATAAGAAATAGCGTCGATTGCGCTTTCAGTGATTACCAGTTTTTTATCGTCGGACCCAGTTGTTCTAATTTGGAAAGCTCCCGCGCTCCGATCACTGCCCTTGGCAAGCCCCTTAAAGTTTTCATTTTTAAGCTCTGCGCCCGTAATTTCTTTACCTGTTAAGTCCCTCGATACAAAAACAACATTGCCATTAACATCTTGATAAATTAGATTTTCGGCAATGAGTTTATCGACTATTTTTTTGTTTATTTTTCTTTTTCCAACAAGATAGCTTTTTAGTTTTTCTGTGTTTTCTGCTCTCATTGGAAGCTCAAAAATCTTTTTTTCTGGTTCTTTTTTTTCCGGTTCTTCTTGTTTTGCTTGTTGGATATTTTCTTTTTCTCGTTGGAGATGGAAAGAAGAATTAGGCTTTGTTGCTGTCGTAGCATACTCGGCGCTCAAAAACTCAATCGCCGACTTAAAATCTTTATTTTCGGTTCTCATCACAAAGTCTATTGCTCCCCTGCCGTGCACGTTTTGGTCTATGAATGAATTAAACCGCCCCGTGCGTTCATCGATAGAAACTTTTAAATCGCCCCGCTTGTAAGCCTTTTTGTCAGTTTTATCACGTTCAAAGCCCATTCTTTCCGCTAATTCAACGACGTCAATATTACGAATTGGTTCTAAGTCCATACTAATCACCTCTTTTTTTATTTTTTCTACTTTTTCTTTGATTCCAGCTTCTTCCGGACCGTGAATTTTATCGAAAACTTTTTTATTTTTCTTTGCGAAGTCATTAAATTTACGGTTAAATTCTTTTTCCTCTTTTTTTAAATCTTTTAAACTATCCCGTAAATTTATATCGTTCACATAATTAGCCAATATTTCATATTTATCGCAATATTTTTTAAGTTGGTCCGGATTATTTTTATATTTTTTATATGCTTCACTAACCCACCTTGGATAATGCCTATTTTGCGGCTTTCTTTCGTTCGATACCTCGCATTTTACGCCTAACTCAACATTTATAAACCGTGCTATATCGTTTTTAACTGAGTTCAAAAAGTTTTTATCGTGATACTCCCTAATGTTCTTTAGCTCAGCGTCCCGATTAGAAAAGACGATATGAAGATGTGGATTTTTAAAGTCTGCCCCGCCATCGTGAAGCGCAACTACGAAAGCTCCACTCCTGCTAAAATACTTTTCATCTAACATTTTCGATATTTCGTCAAGGTTCTTATCTGCGTTTGAAAGAAACTCTCTCGGGAGCTGCACTACTAAACGTCTTTGTATCACTGAATTTGTCCGCTTCGGTAATATATCATTTTCGATTTTTTTAAAGTGCTCTTTTGCCATATCTTTATTGCCGAACACAGCTAAAGCCTTGCTTTTGTCGATAATATAATCTATAAATTTGGAGCTCCTGCCCTTATTCTCTACACCGCTAATATTTTGTGCATTAACAAATAAAACGTGCGACATTTCACCTTTAAAACTTCCCTTATGAGATAAAAAATTAGCCCTTGCCCTGCCGTTTACTTTCAACGTTTTTTCGCTTTCTCTTTTCGGGCGTTTGCTATATTTAGATATTCCGATATATTCGTCCACGACGATTTACCTCTTAATTTTTTTCTTTCCAACCAGTCTAAAGCACCGCAGGTTAAAACCGCTTGCGGTTTTCTCAATATCAAAGGCGAAGCCTTTGGGTATTGAGCAGATACAATAAATACAAATATTTAATTTTCGATTTTTAAAACTTTCTCGATTTCGTTTTCGATTTCTATGTCGTTAGATAATTCTAAAAACTGCGGATAGTGTTTTACTACTACCCCGCCCGCTAAAAATTTAATGTGATTTTTCCGGCTCCGCTCCTTTTTGTTTTTTTCTCGTTGAATTGCTTTTATCCGCACGTCGTTTATTTTTTTTTCAAGCTCGGCTTTTTCTCTTAAAAGCAATAGATATTCGTCGATAGCAGTTTTTTTATCGATTGTTTTCATTTGCATTTTTACGTCATTTAGTTTTTGTCTAATTTCGTTGAACATTGATTTTTCACCTCATTATCTTAAATATCTTTTTTTCATTTTTTTAATTTGGTCGGCTGGTAAATTTGGGTGCGCCGCAATAAATTTTTCGGCCAATTCTTTTAGCTCCGGCGTTGGCGTCCATTTTTCTATAACCTCTTGATTTTGTTCATTTTTTTTACTAAAAATATGACTAAGAGTAAGGTAAACACTGTTTACCTTATTTTCCGTCATACTTTTTTCGTTAAGTATTTGATTTTGTTCGTCTTTTTCGGATAAAGTGTTACTGTCAGTAACATGAACAGTGTTCACGTCGTCTTTTTTATTTCTGATTTTGAATTTAATGCCGGTTGGGGTTCTGCCGTTCCGGCAGACTTCATATTCGACGAGATACGGAACGTCGTTCATGTTGTTTATTTCTTTTATTGCGGGTTTTAGGCAGCGTGCTATAATATTCTTAAATTCATATTTTTCATTTAGTCCGAATAGTTTTCTAAGTTTTTCGATGTTGATAGTAGGAATGGCCGGCGAATTAATATAATCTTCGACCAACTCATATATTATTAAAGAATATTTAGATTGCAGTGTCGTTGCGATTTTAAGGTTAATTTTCGCGAAAGGTAGTAAATTATCGCTATCCTGAACCAAAACATCATATATCGGGGTTGGAAGGGAATATTCGATAGTTCCATTGCGTAACTCAAACTCAATAATAGCATGCGAAAACCTACGCCCTTCGTGCCATTTGCCGGATTTATCTTTGTTAAGAATATTGAATTCAATTTCTTTATTGAATAGTTCTTTAATTAGTTTTAATGCATAATTTTCGTTTATTTCATTGCCAAAGTATTTAATCAAATCTTTAATGTGGAGATTAAATTTATTTTCGCGTAAATATAGATAATTACGGAAGTTCCAGTCTTTATTTACTCCGTCCGCTCCGTTCAATTCCCAATAATCTTCATCTTTGTAATAATATTTTTTCTTTGCGTTGAACAACAATAAATTATAAAGTTTACGCTGTAATGCAGAGAAAACGCCTTCGCATTCTATTAGTGCCGATTCTTTGTGTAATACCAATTCACGATTTTTCATTTTTAACACATTGTAGAATTTAATTTCTATATTTATATTATATCAATTATTTTATGATTGTCAAGTTTTTTTTCTACAATGTAGAAATATTTTTAATACTTTGCTCAATACCCAAAGTCTCCGCTCCGCTCGCCTTTGATATTGAGAAAACCGCAAGCGGTTTTAACCTGCGGTGCTGTTCCTGTTGGAAATAAAAAATTATTCTGATATAATTATAAAATCATTAAATTATAAAAAATTATGGCTAAATACAAACCTTATCTAACCAAAAGCGAGATTGCTCTTATCGAAAAATTAAAAAAAATAAGGCTTGAAAATAAAATTACACAAGAAGAGCTTGCGAAAAAAGCTGGAGTTACAAGGGTATCACTTGCCGAGCTTGAAAAACATTATAAAAAGCCAAAAAAACAATATATTTTAAAAATCGCTGCAGCTCTGGATTATCCTATTGCTAAAGTAGATACTTTTTTTGAAAGTGCAAAATTTGATAAATTTATTTTTGAACAAAGAACGACGCCTGTTCTTTTAAGCAACGACATTATAAAAAATCAAGAAGAATTTGGAAGATTAACTTTAGAGTCCTGCGTTTTCCTGCCTTATAAATTAATCGATTTTATTTTGCCGTTTCAAAGCAACAGTTTTTATGCTTATATAATGCCAGATGATTCCATGAGACCTGAAATAAAAAAAAACGATATTTTAATTATAAAATATAAGGAAATAGATTTTAAGAATTTAACTGAAAAAGCAGACTATTTAACTTTGGCTTTGGTAAATTCAAAATCAGGCAAAGAAATTATAAGAAGATACCGATATAATTTTTTAAAAGATATAAGTTCCGACAGAATAACTTTAGATGAGCCTGACGCTCATCTTTTAACACCAAATGAGGAATATGATTCGATTGGAATATATTTTAATAAAAATCTAAACTGGAAGATAAAAGGTATTGTTGCGTTTGTCATTTGTGAAAAATTATTTATAGATCCCATAAGTGAAGATACTTTTAATTTGTTTGATTTATAAAAATAGGAATAGTTGCAGCGTTGTATTATTTAATATAAATCCTTTCAAATTGCGTTTTAAGGCCTTTGATTTTTCATTAACGTATAAAACTTAATGAGCTCCATTCAAAGCCTTAAAATCGATTTTAGAGCGGTTTATCGTTTTAATATTTTTTCTTTCCAACCAGATAAAGATTTTAAATTTACTATCCGATTTTTTTAAAAAGAATTAAACAGGTCGAAAAACACCTTTAAAAACCTTTAATATAACTTTAATATAACTTTAAGAAATGGCAAACTCAATTAGGAGTAAGCGTTTAGTGCCAACAAGTGCTACATTTCGTCCAACAAGTGCTACATTTCGTCCAACAAGTGCTACATTTCGTCCAACAAGTGCTACATTTCGTCCTAAATTTCTTCACAATTACACAACCCTTACAATGTAATGTTATAACGTTAGGCTAACGTTAGGATTTAGGGTTCTTGGTTTTCGGGTTTCGGGTTTCCGGTTGGAAAAAGAAAAAGGTATTTGGTTTTCTGGTCATTGGGTTTTAAAACTTTTAAGCGGTCGGTTTTCGGCAGTTGGGTTTTAGGCTTAAGTGGTTTATTACTGCAACGATTTTGCAACGCTGCATAGTAAAATATAGTAAAATTTAGGGATTTAAGCGGAATTGTCGGAATTGCGGAAAAGCTTATAAATACTATAACTTCAGGCGGAAAGTCGTTCTGTTAATTTTACTTAAATTAGCCTTCTAAGCTGTGGGTCGCAGGTTCGAATCCTGCTGGACGCACCATTAAAAAACACTGATATATCAAGCGTTTTCCGACTATAAATCGAAATAAATTTGACAAAAATAATTTAGGACTAAAGAA
>JAJYQZ010000082.1 GCA_021794335.1 bacterium | reverse complement strand
AAACATTGCCTAAAGTATTACTAACTTGGTCGGCGAAAGCGTTTGTAGCACCCGCTACGCCTGTTTTACCTATCATATTTCCTAATTCCGCTCCGGCAAGGTTGCCCATCGCCTCTGCCGTTTGACAGGAATTAAAATTTAGCCCGTTAAGCTTATTGGCAATAGCTTCTATCTGATTCATAATGGTCTGGCACTGCTTGCATAGGACGCCTAAAACAATATTGAAAGCAAATACCAATACTTCACCCGATTGGATGATAGACTGTAGGACTTGCATTAAATGAGAACCGAGCATCGCAAAAGCTCCCCATTCGGCGCTTATGCCTGAACACCCTATAGAAAAATTAGGCGGGGTTATGGTAAATAACTGCAAGCTCTGCCCTGCGGTATTGAATCTTACGTTACTATAACCTAAAGCGTAAATATTTTCGCCCTGCGTATGAAATACCCCTGCTCCACCGCTATTAGATACGGAATTGGCACCGTTAAGACCTGCGGAAACGAACGAGTTTACGCCCGCAAACGCAGGCCTGACGCGATAAAAACTCATAAAACTCAAGTAAGTAGTAATGATAAAGAAAAATAAGACTATGATTATTATTTGTTTTTTGATAATTGTTTGCATTTTAACTGCCTCCTTATCTCCTTATTCACGGCCTTGATGGTGCTTTTATTTATAGATATATACATAAAATACAAAAATAAAATAATTGACGGAAAAATTAGATAGGTTGCAAAATAAAAAGTATAATAAAATAAAACAAATGCTCCGACCAGCGATATAAACTGCTGTAAAGTCGCAATTATTATTATTTGTTTATAATGGTCGCGGACCTGTGGAACTATGAATTGGGCTTTTTCGCGCATTTTTTGGCTATCGTATTTCATAAATATTTACCTCTTTTTATTGTATTCATTACTTTTTAGGTTACCGGCGTTAAAATCAAATACAAACCTTTCTTGTTTTTTAGATTCGATAAAATTTTTAAGATCGAAAATGTCAAATTTAATATGTCTGTCAAATCTAATATATGGAATTTCTTTATTTTTGATCATTTCATAGATTTTTGAGCGCGACAAAGATAAAATCCTCATTGCTTCTTGCACATTTATTAGCTGAATTTCCTGAACTTTTTCCATTTTTTTTTACCCCCTTTTCTAATTTTCTAAAAATAAATAAAAATATCTAAAATATATTTAAACAACTTAAAAAAATAAATACCTTGCAAAACTTTAGAAAATAGTTGACAAATTAAATACTTTTTATTTTTTAAAAAAATTAGCCGTTTTTTCCCGAAAAATGGCCGAAATCGTAGTGCCCCTATTTCTCCTTATATTTTTAGTGCTATTTTAGCCAAAAGTGAACAAGCGTGGACGGCTATTATCTGATTTAGGTTCACTTTACACTTGGTTATGTTTAATTAAAATAGCTATACACTTGTTGCCTTGTAATATCTAATGTTCTGGCAATTCCTGTTATGCTATATCCGGCATTTTTAAGGGCGATAGCCTGCTCTTGTCTTTCATTCGATATTAATGCCCTGCTTTGTCCCGATAACCTGCCTTTGTAGGCTTGCCTATTGATAAACTTACAATAAGCTTCTTTGTCGTGTTGCCACGTCCACTTTGCAATAGACTTTGCGGTTGATATGACTTCATTTAGCGGTAGTGGATTAAGGAATAGGCTATTTAAGCTTATAAGATGTGAATAAACGGCTTTTGCAAAGTCTTGATAGGTTTTATCATGCCTAAACGTTCTAACCGCCTCATATGCCCAATATCTGCCGCCGTCAAATATATAGCAGTTCCTACCGTTGCCGATTTGATTTTCGGGTTTTGTGCAAGTTCTTACTTTTTCAAGTTCGACGTAGTCGGCAAGCTCTGCGAGGTCATATAAATTATCGTGGATATGCCACGTCGTCCAAAAAGAATTTAGGGGGTTCTTTGTAATAAGTCCGGCATATGCGATGTCCGCAGAGAGTTTTAATGTATATGCTCTTTCTACAGCTGCGAGATAGCGTAAAGCTTTAATCGACGAATTTTCAAACTTTGAAACTCCGCTTTCAAGTAGATATATCAAGTGTGCGTACTGGTTCTCTTTATTTATTACTACGACGTTAGGCGTGGCGACGTTTGCGTCTTCCCAAGCTAAAGCCGCCTCCGGACGGTCTATATCGAAAGTAAGGTAATTTACGACTAAATAGTTAAGCTGGATATAGCGGAATTTTAAAGCTGTCGATAGCGGTCGGATTTTAAGCCCTGTCTTTAAGTCGTCCGTGCAGTAAGGTTTTCTGGGTAATTTTTTCAAAAAATCCATAAAAACAATTAAACTGCTTTAATGGATTAATTACCTTGCAAAACCAAAAAAAGGGTTGACAGATTTATTAATCGTTGATATTATATAATTGTGAAACTACTATCTATTGATCCGTTTATTTTTAATAAAGGTCTAAAATTTTTTGATATTAAATCTGACCTTTTTATTTTGCCTTATTTTTTCGATATAGAAAAATTCGAAACTGATAAAAAAAATAAAAAAGACAATCATATTGCAGAATATCTGCATGAAGAACTTAAAAGATTTATTAACAATGATTTTGATGATTCATTAATCGATAAAATTGAATCGATAAAATTAGGACATCTTTTATTGATACTTGAATATTATGCTTCCATTAACGAGCATAAATATAATCCATATTTTGAAGCTCAATATAATTTCGATATAATTAATACTTTTGCTGAAGAAATTAGAATTTCTGATTTTTTTAAATTCTTTGTTATTGTTTTAAATTCTCTTACTTTAAGCTATGATGATTCATCGCTTTATCTCGGAAAATTAGATAAATTATCAAACAAAGATAAATTCAAAAGAAAAGAGCTCACGATTATTCAAAAATATGTTATTATAGCCCGACTTCTCTCTATTTTTTTGCATGAAATTAATATAAAAAGTAAAACGTCGTTTAATATAGCCTTTCATTTTATTATCATTAAATTCATTGATAAAACTATAGCAGAAGCTGATTTTCTTAATAATAATGCAAAAGATGGGATTTTGATTAATAGAGGTTCCATTTTTTTAAAACGCGACAAATTTAGAACTCCGGTTTCACAAGATGAAATCCAAAATATTTATTACAATATTAAAAAATTATTCGAAGATACTGGACCGCTTGAAGAATTTTATCAAATTAAAGCTAATGAACGCTTTCTTGAAAGTAAGAAACCGCCTAATGTTCGTAGTAATAAAATTTGGAGTAAAAGCTTTTTTATTAAAAATATAAAAAAATATAAAAATCAATCCGAAATGGCTAAGGCATTAGGTGTTTCGCGACAAAGAATTTCTGCTATGAAAAAGAAGTTAAATATACATAAATTTCTGTCAACTTGATTATCTTTCAGTATAGTGCTATATTTTATTATATAATGTAGTTAATTTTAAAAGGTAACAAAATTATGGAAGAAACAATTAAAGTCACGTTTGTTAAAGACGGCGATTGGTGGATAGGATATAGTGACGAAGTTCCTGGTGCGTTAACTCAGGGAAAAACTTTAGAAGAAGCAAAGGAAAATCTTATAGACGCTATACAACTTATCCGGCAACCGGTTAAGACAGATATCGCTTCTTTATCGCATAAGCAAGAAATTACTCTTAAAATTAACTTTGCATGAAACAAAAAGGTTTCATTAAACATCTTAGGAAACATAATTGCGTTCTGGACGTCGAAGGCGCTAAGCATAGTAAGTTTATAAATATAGAAAGCGGCAAAGTCGCTACTGTTCCCCGGCATAAAGAAATTAATGATTTTTTAGTTATAAAAATTTGTAAAGAATTGGATATACCTAATCCTTAAAAATCCTTTCATATTTGAGTTTTAAGGGCTTTGATTTTTCGTTTAGGTAAAAACCACTAACCTTTTTTCATCGTCCTTATTCCACACATCGTCAACGGCTTTCTTTAGCGTATCTAAAAATAAAGCAATAAAGAATTTGATATTTTTGGCGATTAATATATGATATAATAAGATAAAATATAGGAAAATAGGTAAAATAATAATAAATGATTTTAAAAACCCTTAAACCAATTTTAAAATGAGTTCAGCACATATACGTTTGACATACGACGGTTCAGCATTAGAAATGCACACTATGGATGTAAAAATGTTAGCTCCTTCCCTCCTGGCTTTTGGCGATTTATGCGAAGAGGTTACCAAAATTGTATTTGGCGAAAGCGTTAGCACTAAAGTAGAAGTTAAAGCAAGTTTTCAAACCGGCTCTTTTGGTATTAACTTGTCTGTAACATCTCATTTATTGCAACAGCTTAAAACTTTGTTCTCAGGTAAAGACGTATCTGCTATTATTAATGGCGAAGAACTTTTAAAAATTATAATTGGCGGTTCTATCGTTGGTGTTTCTAGTATTAAGGGTTTGATAGCTGTAATAAGATGGCTTAAAAACAGAAAAATAAAAAATATAGAAATTTTAGCAAATGGGAACCGCAGGATAATCGTAGATGACGGAGAAAGTTTAGATGCCGAAGAAAACATTATTAATCTTCTTCGCAGTAGGGAAGTCCGCACAAACCTACAACGTGTAATTGAACCAATAGAAACAGAAGGAATTAATACGCTCTCTTTTGGCGATGATGAAAAAATAGCCATTATATTAAAAAAAGAAGAGGCACAATGGTTTCATGTACCACTATCAGAAGATATACCTTTGTCTAATGAATTACGTATTATGTCGTTCTCCATAGTTAGTCTTTCTTTTAAGGAAGAAAATAAATGGCGCCTTTCCGATGGAAATAACACAATGTATGTTACCATATCAGACCTTGAATTTTTAAATAAAGTTAACCTTAATATGATTCGTTTTGCCAAAGGAGATATTTTGATTGCCTCTACCAGAATAGCTCAATGGCAAACCGCGGATGGAGGCTTAAAAACTGAGTATATTATTGAACATGTCATAGAACATAGGCTTGGTACGGTTCAAATTCCATTACCTCTTGATCAGTAATTAAAATTTATTACAAAATTATTTTTCGCCGCTCTTCTCATACTCTCTTATAATCTCCAGCGCTCTTTCGTATTCTTCCTTTTTTAAGTCTTCCTGGCTTTTCCTGCCGAATGCTTTTTCTATCTCTTTTTTTAACTCTCCGGGCTTTAAATGGGCGTATCTCTGGGTCATGTTCGGCGTCCGGTGTCCCAAGAGTATTCCCGTCTTATAAAGCGACACGTCGTTCATGGTAAGCGTGCTTGCAAAGACATGCCTTAAATCGTGAATGTGCATATCCTTTAATCCAACATTTCTACAGGCGGTATGAAAAGAACGCTTAAAATCGGTCAATTTTGCCCCGTTTCGGTTAAATACGTATAAAACGTCTTGGACTTTTTCAATGCGGCTCAAAAGCTCTTTCAGGGGCTTGCTTATCGGAATATACCTATCGTACTTCGTCTTAGTCCCTTTAATGGCTATGACGTCGTTCTGCATGTCCACGTCGTCCCATTTAAGGTTTAAGGCTTCGCCTTTGCGGCAGCCGGTATAAATTAAGAAGGTTATTAAATCACGAGTAAGTTTATTCGTGGCTCCGGCGATGAGCTCATCGATGTCGGAATTGGATAAAGTTTTTAACCTGGACAGCTCATTTAGTTTTTTAACGCCGGCCGCCGGATTCTTTTCGATGAGTTCCTTTTCAATGCAGAAGTTAAAAAAATGATGTAAGGTTGAAATTTCAAGATTAATCCAACGGAAGTTTATTTCGCTTTCCTTTTTTAGTTGATTTTTTGGCAAAGATAAGACTTCCAATCTTCTTTTTATCTGATATTCTTTAATATCGGATTGTGTAATTTCCGAGATGTTCTTGTCTTTAAAAACAGGTAAAAAATGATTAGCGGCAAACTCTTTATTTTTAATCGTCCTATTGATATTTGTAAGACTTTTTTTGTATTGCTCCCATGCCATAGAAAAGGTATAATTATTTTTAACCGGCATGCTGAATTTTTTCCGGACCAAATCGGCTTCGATTGTATTTGCGATTTGCTGGGCGAGTTTTTTATTATCAGTCTTGGTAGAGCCGCGGTATTCGTTGCCTTCAAGCCTGATTCGATACCAGAAAATATTGCCTCTTTGATAAATATACGCCATAAAATACTGTGCCCTATTTTGTACAAAAAATAAAAATACGATACGGTAAAATATAGCATTTTACGGACTAAAAAGGCAAGAAATATTTTGAAAGGGAAAACCGCAAAGCCTTAAAAATATTGATTTAAAAGGATATTTTATGGCACTCAGTAAACAGCCTTCTAAGCTGTGGGTCGCAGGTTCGAATCCTGCTGGACGCACCATTAAATCAAGGGTTTTAATATCGTTTTTAAAACCTTCTCGC
>JAJYQZ010000140.1 GCA_021794335.1 bacterium | reverse complement strand
CGCCGGAGTCGGTTAAAATCATTCCTTTATATCTTGTAAAATTCCTTAAAGAGCCGAATTTTTTTATTATGTCTATGCCGGGACGCAAAAAAAGATGGTAAGTGTTTCCGAGCATAACCTTAAAACCCTCGTCATAGATTTCGAAAGGGGATAACGATTTTACCGTTCCTATTGTCCCGACAGGCATAAAAACCGGCGTTTCTATAATGCCGTTTTTAGTGGAAAGCTCGGCTATTCTGGCGCCTGTGCATTCATCTTTTTTAATTATTTTAAACATCTTAAAAATTATATATTAAAAAAATTAATTTTTAAATATTATATAAATACATGGCATCCCCGTAACTAAAAAGGGAATAGCCGTTTTTTACAGCCTCTTCGTAAACGGCTTTTGTTTTGTCTATGCCTATTAAGGCGCAAATCATAATAAATAGGGACGATTTTGGCTGATGAAAGTTTGTTATAAGGTTTTTTGTTATTTTAAATTTATAGCCGGGGCGGATATACAAAGATGTCGATTTTTCCGCGGCCGGAATTAAAATTCCGCCGCTATCCGCGCTTGATTCGAGACACCTGACCGAAGATGTTCCCGTAATTATGATTTTATTACCCGATTTTAATGTTTCGTTAATTAAACGAGCCGTTTTTTCCGAAATCGTATAAGTTTCAAGGTGTATATTATGTTTGCTTATGTCTTTTTCCCTGACGGGCATAAATGTTCCAAGCCCGATATTTAAAGAAACATTCGCAAAAATTCCACCCTTTCCGTTAATTTTATTTATCAGATCGCCGGTAAAATGAAGTCCGGCGGTTGGAGCCGCAACGGAAGAACCGCTTAAATTATCGGCGTAAACCGTTTGATAGTACGACTCGTCTATATCTTCCGCACCCCTTTTAAGGTAAGGAGGGAGAGGTATTTCCGCGCATTTATCGAACAGGAAATCACTGTCTTCTTTGTTATTTATCTGAATATCGTAATTTCCGTTTCCATAATTCTTTAGAGCGGTAATTTTAAGATAATTCCCGCTTTTTATAAAGGCATCTTCTCTATCGCCTTCTTCGCCGGCTTTATTTTCCGTTTTATTTTCTTCGGTTATCAGTATTTCTTCCCCATCTTTAACGGTTTTATGCGATTTTATAAGGGCGTTCAGCCTGAGCGGAAACGATATGTTAAAAGGGAATTCGGTGATAAATATTTCTACTTTTCCGCCCGTCTGCCTCCTGCCGAATATTCTTGCTTTCTTGACGAAAGAGTTGTTGACTATGACGGCGTCGTTTTTATTTATATAATTTGTTATGTCGTAAAATTTCTTGTGCTCCATTTTAAAATTTTTTACATCCACCGCAAGAAGTCTTGCTTCATCCCGTTTTTTAAGCGGGTATTTTGCGATTAATTTTTCGTCGAATTTATAATCGAATAAATCTAATTCCATAAATGGAAAAACCGGACCTCCCCCATATATTTTTTAAATTTTTATAATTTTTATGTTATGATATGATTTTGGATTTTTTATTCAAACTTTTTAATTATAGCATAATTACGGAATTTATCGTGGGAATTTTTATAACGCTTGAAGGTATCGACGGAGCGGGCAAAACCACCGCCGCAAATTTGATAGCAGGTTCTTTAAGGGAGGCGGGGTATAGAGTCTTGCTCACGCAGGAGCCGACAGGCACTTATCTGGGAACGGTTGTCAAAGATATTATTATCGGGAGAGACTTCGGGAAGAATATAGATTTATCCTTTTTAAAAACATTGGGCAAAAAAACGGTTTCTATTATGGCGTTATTTTTATTTTCGGCAGATAGAGTAGTCCATTTGGAAGAAATTTCAATAAAACTAAAGGATTTTGATGTTATACTGTGCGATCGGTTTATCGATTCCACATACGCCTATCAGGCGGTTTACTCAAACGGTAAAAACGATAAAAGCTTTGAAGAGCTTATTTTAACTATAAACGATTTTGTCCTCGTGCAAAAAAATGTCGGCATAAACAGAACCTACCTTTTCGATTTAAAGCCGGAGGACGCCTTAAAGAGATTAAACGGAAGGGCGGGCAAGTTTGACGGTTTTGACAGCGAACCCTTAGATTTTTTCGACAGGGTCAGAACTAATTACATATATCTTGCGGACAGGTTTAAAAGCAGGATTAAGAAAATCGACGCAGCCGCCCCCGCTAAGGACATAGCCGATATGATAACCAAAGATATTGTGAAATTAATTAATGCTTTATATTAAGTTTTTAAATTCGGGATAAATATAAAATTTACGGATTATATGGATTACGGCATTTCTAAAATAATAGGGCATGAAAAATCTATAGGGTTTTTAAATGAGCTGTTCGCGAACGACAGGATACCCCAGGGGCTTTTATTTTACGGGCAAAAAAATATCGGAAAAAGGTTTGTCGCAACATCTTTTGCCGCTTCCGTTTTATGCAGAGACTACTCATATTGCACCGGCAGCCGGACAGGGATTAAAGAAAATCCCGAAAATCCCCCCGCTTTGTCTCTTTTTGAAGAGAAAGATTATAAAGATTCCAAGAATGAGGAATCAGGCAACTATAAAACCGCGGACGCCAAAACATTAAGCGGGTATTTTTGCGGGAAATGCCCTTCGTGCAGCGGGGTATTAAACGAAACAAACCAGAATCTGATAATTGTGGAACCTTCCGGAAATTCAATAAAAATTGAAAAAATTCATCAGGTTAATTCGCTTTTAAGTTTAACCCCCTCCTTCGGGGGTCACAGGTTTGTCATAATAGACGATGCGCAGGCAATGAATCCAAACGCAATGAATGCCCTCTTGAAAATCCTTGAAGAGCCGCCGGATAAGACCGTTTTTATTTTAATTTCACCTAATATAAACGGCCTTTTGCCGACCATTGCTTCGAGATGCTCCCTGCTCGCTTTTAAACCTGTTCCCGATGAGGTTTTATTTGATGCCTTTAAAGCCATGTTACCGGAAACGCCTGACGATATTTTAACGGTTTACTCAAGGCTTGCGAAAGGCAGTTATTCAAATTTCGAAAAGTTGGCAGGCGGCCAATATTTTGAAACAAGAAAATCGATTTTAACGCTGATTTTTAACGAACCCTTTTATAGCGATTCGGCATTGCTCGGATATGATATGTCGGACGAGTTTAACAGGGTTTTAAAAAATTTGAACGAAAAGAATAAAGATAAAGATAATGAAAATAAGGTCGAATTATTTGAAATATTTTTGTTCATCCTGAGGGATGTTTATATTTACCGCATGACAAAAAATGAAAAATTATTATATAATATAGATATTTGCGAAAGCATCGGGAAGTTTATAAAAGATTCTAAGATTACTCCGCAAAGATTATTAAATATGATTGAGTTAACGGCGGAATATATAGATAAAACCGGTTACAATTTAAATAAAACTATTGCGATGGACGCCTATTTTTCGGATATTTTAGCGCAAGGCATGTCGCGGTAATTTTAATTTTTTTAAATTTTAGATGATTAAAGGTCAAGGAGATACATACTATAAATATGAGAGTAGCAGGAGTAAAGATACACGAAAAAGCCAATATCGAGGAATTTAACGCAAAAGCGCTGCAATTAAAGCTTGATGATAAAGTGCTTGTCGAGACAGCCGGCGGAATTTTTTTGGGGACAATTGCGGAAGACATTAAAATTGCCGATAAAGACCCCAAAACCACGCCCCGGATAATCAGAAAAATTTACGGTTTCGAAACGGGGGAAAGGTTTGTATTTTACCCTATCGAGAGCGAGGGTTTCTCTTTCTGCAAGGAAAACATAGGCAATCTTAAAATTATAATGAAACTCCTTAAGGTTAAATATTTGCCTTCCGAAAACAAACTTATATTTTTTTATAGCGCCGAAGAAAGAGTGGACTTTAGAGAGCTTGTAAAAATACTTGCCGGAAAATTTCATTTAAGAATCGAAATGCGCCAGATTAATATCAGGGATGAATGTAAACTTTTAGGGGGGATAGGCTTATGCGGAAGAGCATGCTGCTGCAGCTCGGTCGGCAAAGAGTCTAATTATGTAGCCTCAAAAATCACAAAACTACAATGCCAGAATGCGGGTAAACTTGTAGGATATTGCGGCAGGCTTTTATGTTGTCTTGCTTTTGACCCGCTAAACCCGGATGAGGATATTTGCAAAACGGTAAAGGAGAGCAACGATGTTTTTTACCGCAATTTCGATTTGTATGACGATAATCCAAACGAGCAGGAGTGAAGAAGAATAAAGTTATGGCAAATAAAAATAATTATAAAAACTATTTTTATGTTACTACGCCTATTTATTACGTAAACGATAAACCCCATATCGGCCATGCGTATTCAACGGTTATTGCCGATTCTATCGCAAGATTTAAAAGGTTATCCGGCTATAAGGTATTTTTTCTGACCGGGACCGACGAACACGGATTAAAAATAGAAAAAGAAGCAAACGCAAGGGGTATAACTCCAAAAGAGCTTGCCGATGCCGTTCATATCAAGTTCAAGGACCTTTTTGGGATGCTTTCCATATCTTATGACAGGTTTATTAGAACTACCGATGAAGACCACATAAAAACGGTTCAACTCGCATTTTCCGCGTTAATGGAAAAGGGTGATATTTATCTTTCCGAATATGAGGGCTGGTATTGCACTCCCTGCGAAACTTTCCTGACCGGCAAGGTCCTTATAGACGGCAACTGTCCTCAATGCGGAAGACCTGCGTCGAGGGTTAAAGAGGAAAGTTATTTTTTAAAATTGAACAAATATGAAAAAAGGCTGGAGGAATATATCGAGAGCCGCCCCGAATTTATTAAGCCGCCTTTTAGAAAAAACGAGGTTTTATCCTTTATTAAAGAGGGATTAAACGATTTAAGCGTTTCAAGAACATCTTTCAGCTGGGGCATCCCCGTTCCCGGAAACGATAAACATATTATATATGTCTGGTTCGATGCCCTTTTAAACTATCTTACGGCAATAGGTTTTGAAGAGTTTATGGAGGGAGGGGATAACGATTTTAATTTGCTTTTTAAAACCGCAAACCACATCGTAGGCAAGGATATTCTTAAGTTTCACGCCGTTTACTGGCCGGTTATGCTTTTTGCTTTAGATTTGCCGCTTCCAAAAACAATATTCGCCCACGGCTGGTGGCTTATGGACAATAAAAAAATGTCAAAGTCCCTCGGCAATGTTATAGATCCGGTTTATTTGATAAATAATTACGGGGCGGATGCCTTAAGGTTTTATCTTTTAAGAGAGATAACATTAGGTTTGGACGGCGATTTTAATATGGATAATTTTATTACAAGATATAATTCCGAGCTTGCAAACGATCTGGGAAATTTAGTTTCAAGGACAACTGCCATGCTTCAAAAATATACGGGGGGCAAATTGCCGGGTTTCGGCGAAGCGGGGAGCATCGATGAACATTTAAGCAAAGCGATTTGCGATATAACCTCTACCCTGAACGAAAGATATGACAATTATGATTTTGCAAGGATTTTGGAAGAAACTTTTAAATTTATCAATACGGTAAATAAATATATAAACGATAGCGCTCCATGGAAAATAGATAAATCTTTGCCGGAAGGCAAAAGAAATTTATATAAAATTTTAAGAAGCGCGGTTATTTCGATATATTGCATATCATATTTAATATACCCGTTTATGCCGGATACGGCGGCAAGAATTAGCAAGATATTGAATGTGGAGGCTTTTGCATTTTTTAAGTCTTCAATCGTTCCGGAAAATATTTTTGACAGCAGCGGGGTATTATTTAAAGACGGGCATAAAATCAACGAAAGCAGGGAAATTTTATTTCCAAAGATAATAAATACATGATAGATTCACACTGCCACTTAGAAATGCCTGATTTTGAAAGCGATTTTCAATCCGTTTTAGACAGAATGCGCGAAAACGGCGTAACGCACGCCATTTCCATAGGTTCTTTAGCCCAAAACGAAAGAATAGGAAAAACCATGGATATTGTCAACTCCCGCGATTTTATTTATACCACGCTCGGGGTTCATCCTAAAAGCCCTTATACTAATTTTGAGGGCATCCTGAAATCGTTTGAAAATTACTATTCGAATAACAGGGAAAAGATTGTTGCCGTGGGCGAAATTGGACTTGATTATTTTTTTAACGGAAGGCTCGCGGGGGATATTAATGAAATCAAAAGATTGCAGGAAGAACTATTCAGGTTCCAGATAGAACTTGCTTTAACCAACAGGCTTCCCATTATAGTTCACATAAGGGATGCCTATAAGGAGGCCCTCGATATTTTAAAGAGCTGCATAAATACGCCGGCAGGGTTTTTTGGCGGCGTCATACACTGCTTTTCGGCTGACGATTTAGACATTGCCATGGAATTTATAAAATTAGGCTTTTTTATCTCTTTTTCGGCAAATATTACATATAAAAAAAATGA
>JAJYQZ010000173.1 GCA_021794335.1 bacterium | reverse complement strand
GATGGGTTTTTGGATCGACATTAGGATTAATTCTAAAAGAAATCCGCGCTTTTTTGCCCAAATCTCCCGCAATTTTATCTATCAAAAATAATTCGGGCAAAGATTCGACATTAAACATTAATATATCGGATTTAAGAGCAAATTCAATCTCGCTTTCCGTTTTACCGACGCCCGAATATACCACTTTTTGTTTATCGACCCCTGCTTGAATTGCCCTGAAAAGCTCTCCGCCCGAAACAATATCCGCCCCCCAACCCATTTTAAATAAAAAATTAAGAATAGCAATGTTCGAATTTGCCTTTACACTATAACAAACAATAGAATTTAATACTTTTGAACTTTCGTCAAAGGCGCCTATGTGCCTTTTTAATGTTGCAAGCGAATATAAATAGAAAGGGGTCCCTACTTCGGCCGCAATATGCTTGACCGGAACATCTTCGCAGTATAATTCGTTTTCTTTAAAGATAAAATCGTTCATAACCCTAATCCTGCAATATAATTTATTATGATATACCCTAAAGCTCTGCAATTTCTGGATTCCCGCTTTCGCGGGAATGACATTTGTATGGATTCCCGCCTACGTAGGAATGACATTTGTATGGATTCCCGCCTACGTAGGAATGACATTTGTATGGATTCCCGCCTACGTAGGAATGACATTTGTATGGATTCCCGCCTACGTAGGAATGACATTTGTATGGATTCCCGCTGAAGCGGGTTGGGACACCTGACGGGTTAAGGATAAATTTTCCCGAAGTCATTCCCGCGAAAGCGGGAATCCAGAAAATTAAAATTCTATTGCAGGATTAGGGCATAAGTTATAATTTCCTTTCTATTATGTAATTTGCTATATCCGTTAAATTTCTTTTGTGTTCCGAATCTGGAAAAACATTTAAATTTTCTTTTGCTTTCAAAACGGCCGCCTTTGCTTTTGATATAGTGTAATCTATCGAGTCATAGCTTTTTACAAGTTTTAAAACAGCTTGAAGGTCTGCGTTCGTAAGTTTTTTCTTATAAATAATTCCGGAAACGATATCTTTCTCGCTATTAAGGCATCTTTCCATGGTATGGATGAGCGGAAGGGTGAGCTTGCCCTCCTTTAAATCATTGCCTATAAACTTGCCGAATTCTTCGTTTGAAGTATAATCGAGGGCATCGTCCATAAGCTGGAATGCGATGCCGATGTTTAAACCGTAATCGTAAAGGTTTTGACCGTATTCGTCGTTTTTCAGGGAAATTATTGCGCCTATTTGCGATGCGCAGGCAAAAAGCACGGCTGTTTTCTTTATAATTATATCGAGATAATCATCCTCCGTCGTTTTAATATCGGCGGTTTTAACAAGCTCTTTCACTTCGCCCTCGGCCATAAGCGTCGTAGCAATAGAATACGCCTTTATAACATCAATATTGCCTATGCCCGAAAGCATATTGAAAGACTTTGCGAATAAATAATCGCCTACAAGCACCGAAGCTTCATTTCCAAAAACCGTATTTGCAGATGACTTTCCCCGTCTTAACGGGGCGTTATCGACAACATCGTCGTGAAGAAGCGTAGCCGTATGGATAAATTCGATAACTGCGGCTAAAGGAATATGGTCATCGCCTTTATATCCGCAAATTTTTGAAGATACGAGGAGGAGTACGGGGCGTATCCTTTTTCCGCCGCTTGAAATCACATATTTCGCAACTTTATGAATTAACGGCGTTTCGGTGGCAAGATGAGTTTCAAACTGGCTTTCGACCATTTTTAGTTCATCTTCTATGTAATCAAAGGAAATATTCTGCAATTTAAATCTCTGTTAAATCTTTCGTTAAAATTTTTAATTAATTATGCCGTTTATTGTTTATTGCCTAAATTATATTATTTTATGTCAGTTAACTTAAATATTCAATGATTTTTTTTAGTTTCGAAACAGGGTGAAAATTTATTCCCTTAATACCTTTTATATCTTTTAAATTGGATTCTGGAAGTATGATATTAGAAAAACCTAAATTAACGGCCTCTTTAACGCGGGCAGACGGATTCATAACCCCCCTGACCTCGCCGGTAAGACCGATCTCTCCAAACGCCATAAAATCAGGGGGGATAGGCTTTTCTAAATAGCTTGAAATAACGGAAACCGCGATCGGCAAATCTATCCCCGGCTCTTGAATGCTTATCCCTCCGAATATTTTAACATAAATTTCTTTAGACGAAAGCTTAATTCCTTCTTTTTTTTCCAAAACCGCGGCAATAATAGAAACCCTTCCGCCGTCTATTCCCAGACAGACCCTTTTTGGGACAGGCATATATGATTGAACGACAAGGGCTTGAACCTCCACAAGCAAAGACCTTGTCCCCTCCATGCATGCCGTTACAACGGAACCCGGGGAACCGGCCTGCCTTTCTTCTATAAAATATGCCGACGGATTTTTTACTCCTGCCAGTCCGTTTTCGGTCATTTCGTAAACGCCGATTTCGTCGGTGGAACCAAATCTATTCTTATAACACCTTAATATGCGGTAAGAATCCTTTTTGCTCGAATCAAAGTATAAAACGGTATCTACTATATGTTCCAGAGTCTTTGGACCGGCAAAATTACCCTCTTTGGTAACATGTCCCACAAAAAATACCCCGCAATTTTTTTTAAGACAGGCGGACGTTATCTCGTGGGCGATTTCCCTTAAAGAATTAGGGCTTCCGTAGGCGGTTTCCGAGTCCGGCATCGTAACCCTTTGAATGGAATCTATAATTATAAAATCGTAATCCCCGTTATTAACGGTATATAATATCTCGTTTATATCGTTAAGGGATAATAAAAACAGATTGCCCGAAGTAAGTCCGAGCCTTTTTGCCCTCAAAAGAAGCTGGTTTAATGATTCTTCGGTGGAAATATATAATATCTTTAAACCTGGACCGGGCGAAGCAAGCCTGTTTGAAATCTGAAGCATAAGGGTGGATTTGCCTATTCCGGGATCGCCGCCTATCAGTACGCTTTGACCGTTAACTAAACCTGAGCCGACGGAAACATCGAACTCGTTTATTCCGGTTTTAATTCGGGATAAAGCCTTTGAACTTTCTGCCTCTACCGGCGTTACGGGAGAATTTTCCGGGGGCTTGTCGTATAACTTGACGGTTTTGGTTGATTTTGCCTCTGGGAGGGCAATCTCCATCGTGTTATAGCTCTGGCACTCGGGACATTTTCCGACCCATTTTATAGAAGCGGCGCCGCAATTCTTACACTTATACATTTATGTTTTCTGCGTTAGCAATAAAATTTAGCACGGTTTGATTCTGTTCTGTAAAATCGGTCGAAAGAAAAATATTAATCTCTCTTTCGCAGTTTTTTGTGTCTATGGTAACGCCGCTATTTTTGACGACTATCGCATTGGCATTAAATTCTTTTCTCGAGTTGACGATAGTTTCGTCGTCTCCCGCAAAGACGGCTCTTACATTTTTGAATTTATTCAGCAAAACCGTAACGGCGGCATAATTGTTTTTAAGCAAGGCAATTCCAAATTCCAGCTTCCCCGTCTTTATCGCTTCCCCCAGTTTAAAAGCCATCTTGAATATATCTTTATGCTGATCTATCCTTGAAGGCCCTAAGTCGTAAAGGCTTGTCCATTTTGTATCGAGATAAATTCCGACCTTTTCCTTAAAGAAAAAGCTATCCTTGTCGGAAAATATCCCGATTTTCAATGCTTTTTTATTCTGCCTGTCCGAAGTATTCACCCAATCCCTGAGCTGCATCGTCATTATAAACGGTACCTTTTTACCCAAATCTTAGGTTTAGAAAATATTTATATATTCCAATGTTAAGTTTATTTTATCCTATTAATAAGCATAAAACAAGTTTTTAATAAAACCCAAATTTGCCGATAGAAAATTATAATTCTGGATTCCCGCTTTCGCGGGAATGACATCTATTGGGTGAAACGTTTAATATCCTCAATGTCATTCCCGCGAAAGCGGGAATCCAGTATTTTTAAACTATTGAGGTCAATTTATTAATTTCTATAGGCAATTTTGGGTAAAAATCGGGGGGTTATTCGTAATACTCTTCGAATGAAGGCCACAGGCGCTTAATTAATTTGTCTATATTATCCGCGCCGGTCATTTGGGGATATAATTCGTAACGCTTTTTTGAAGCGGTTGACAGGGGTTTTTTAAAAATGGATTCCAGCTCATCCCCATATTCCTCCAACAAATTTTTTGATGTTTTTAAACTTTCCGCGACATAACCGCCCAATAAATTCCCGGAAATTACCGCGCTTACGATGCCCGCTCCGGTAATCGGATGCGTTAAACCGGCGGCATCGCCGCACAACGCGATATTGCCGGAATATAAATTATTTAAACCCGATACCGGAACAAGGCCGGATGTTTTTCCGTATATCTTAGAACCGATAAGCCCTTTATTTCTTATTTCGTTAAGAAAATTATTAAGAGAACTTGAAAGGGGCATGAAGGTCCTTGGCTTTTCGATGCCTATGCCGACATTTGCAAATTTGCCTTTCGGAAAAACCCAGCCATAACCGTAAGGTATATAAGGCCTGAAATAACAAATAGTAGAATCCAGCCCTTCCTCTTTTAAAAGGCCGGCTCTTACCTGCGTCGCAAAAATATAAGATTTATTTTTAAGTCCCTGTTTAAAATTACCGCGTAAATCAAAGCTATTTTTGGGACCGGACGCTATAATTAAATAATCGTAGTTAATTTCTATAGGTTTATTATCCGCTATACGCACGCCGATTATCTTATTTTCATCCGCGTTAATTTTCAGAATATTTGTCTGTTTAAACAAATTAGTTCCGGCTTTAACCGCCGATTTGACTATATAGTCGTCAAAAACATCCCTATTTAATATATACCCTTTCCCTTCCGACCTGTAAAGATTTTTGCCCGTATCGATGTCCATAAAACTAACTTTTTGGTTTATAGCGGAAGGAATCTCGGCCAAATTAACGAATTGATTTATATTGCGGCTGACAAATTCCGCGCATTGAACGGGAAAACCTATGATTTTTCTTTTATCGATTAAAACATTTTCTATACCCTTAAGGGATAGGGAATACGCGCATGATGCCCCCGCGGGGCCCGCGCCTATTATTGCGGCCGCCGTTCGCATATATGGTTTTGGATTTTAATCGGTTCCGAATATCCGGTATATTAATATATTGTCGTTATTGGTATCGGCTACCGCCATGTACTTGCCGTTTTTAGATATGGAAATATTCGATTCGTGATTAAAGTTCCTGCTCCCTGTCCCGGGGGTGCCGAAATTGTAGGATTTTACGACATCATAGCCGTTAACCAGCTTAAAAACCGTTATAATGCTTCTTCCGTAATTCGCGACATAAAGATACCCGTTTTTATAAACAATGCCGACGGGATGATAAAGTTTGTAGCCGTTATCCCCCGGCGTGCCGATTGAGCCTATATAATCAAACTGCCTGTTAAAAACAAGTATTTTAGACAGGCTGTAATCCGATACATAAATATATTTCCGGGAAAAAGCCATGCTTACCGGTTTTTTAAATGCTACATTGCCAAGGTTTATTTTGCCTTTCCCGCGGCGACGCTTTCCAGTTTTTGCCGAACCGCCGGTATCGGTTAATTTTAGATTTTTTTTCCTTTCGTAAAACTGGCCGTTTTTTAAATAAATAAGTATATCGTTAGCCCCGGAGTTTGCAACATAAATTCTATTATACGCAAAACCCAAAAATGTCGGCTCTATTAATAATCTTTTGGAATTCGAGGTTTTTCCGAATTCCGAAATAAAACTTCCGTTAGGCTTAAAAATCTGAATTCTTGAATTTCCCGAATCGACTATAAAAATTCTTTCGGGATTCCCGTAAGTACACCCGTATAAAGGAACCATGAACTCGCCCGTCGTCTTGCCTTCGATGCCCCATTGGCGCAGATAATTTCCACCCAGATTAAATTTTATTATTCTTGCATTGCCTGAATCGACGACATACAGGTTATTCTTAGCTCCGAAAAAAACATCGGCAGGACCCTTAAGGTTGGACTTCCCCCCTATAACGCGAACCAATTTTATAGAATAGGGAACCTTTTTAAAATAAAGCCCGAACCTTTTTTGAAACAGCAAAACGGCAAGTATTACAATTATGATTATGCTTAATAAAAAGAATATTTTATTAAGTTTTTCCTTAAATAAGGCCATCTAAATGCCTCCGATACGATTATTGTTTAGAAGTGAAATTAATTTTCGGATTCCCCTCCGTTCAAGCAGGAAGGGCAAGCTCCGGTTCATTTTTTTTCCGCTATATTACTATATGAACGGCTATATAATTCGAAAACTCGGATTTTATTCCAAAATTATCTTTGCTGCGGACGCAAAAAATATAATAGCCGGTTTTCAAATCTTTTTTATTTACATTATAAAAAAACTTATTATATTGCAAGCTAAATTTTTTTATGAAAAGCAAATTCT
>JAJYQZ010000069.1:3133-6509 GCA_021794335.1 bacterium | reverse complement strand
TTTGTTAAGTAATAAAATAAAATAAATTTAATAAAAGGAATGAATTTTAAATGAATTTTGACGATGTAATTTCATTAATAGACGATTATTCTAAGAAAAAGGGTATAAAATACGGGGTTTATCTTTTCAATTCAAAAGTTTTAAAGATGGAGTCGGAAAATAGTTCGATATCAAATTTTATTAATGCCGAGATAAATGGATTTAATTTAAGATTATTGAATAATAAGAGGATGAGCTTTTCGTATTGTCTGGGGCTTGAAGAGCAAAAGATAAGGGATACTTTTGATAACGGACTATCCTTATTAAGCTTTATGGAAGAAAACGAGTATGCGGATTTAGCCCCTTCCTTACATGAATCAGTCGCCGTTCCGGCGCCTGATTTTGAAGAAAAATTGGGAATTTATTCTTCAAAATCAGATAAAATAGATATGGATAAAAAAAAAGGATGCCTGATAGAGATGGAAGAAACTGCGTATTCCTATGATAAAAAAATATACAAAGTCGATAAGCCAACCTATTCCGAGTCATTAACTGCAAAAAGGATTTGCAATTCAAACGGTTTAAATTTATCATCCAGAAAAACCTCTTACGAAGTTTTCTTATCGGTTGCCGCAAGGCAAGGCGCCGACACCGGTTCGGGGTTTGATTTTGATTTTTCCCACGAATTCGATAAACTGCAATTTAAAAAGGTTTCCATGAATGCCGCAAAGAGGGGTGTAGATCAGCTTGGGGCGAGGGTTGTAAGCAGCGGAAGCTATAATATACTATTCGATAATTTTACGGCATCGGAGTTTCTGGGGGTATTAAAACAGTCCTTCTATGCCAATAATGTTTATAAGAAAAAGTCTATTTTGGGGGGGGAGTTAGGCCAAAAGGTTTTTTCGAGCAAACTTAATATTATCGACGACGGGCTTTTGCCTGGCGGGTGGGCGACGGACATATTTGACTACGACGGGATAAATATGCAAAGAAAACCCCTTTGTATTAACGGCGTTATAAATTCTTTTCTTTACGACATAGAATATGCAAATAGATTTAATACAAAATCTACCGGAAATTCCGCTATGCAGTCATACACGCTTCCGCCCGAGGTTGGTTCAACCAATTTTTTTATAGAAAACGGGGAAACCCCGCTCGTCGATATTATTTTGTCGATGAAAGAGGGCATGTACATAAATGAACTTATGGGGCTTCATATGGCCAAACCTTATACGGGTGAATTTTCACTCGGGGCATCCGGTTTTTATATTAAAAACGGTAAAATTGAATTTCCGGTTAAAGGGATTGTCGTAAGCGGCAATTTAATGCAGCTCTTTAATAACATAGCCGGCATTGCAAACGATATTCGATTTTTCGGTTCTACGGGTTCGCCCTCAATTTTATTTGAAAATGTTGAGGTTTCCGGCAAATAAATTATAAAATTCACGGAGCAGGATAAAGTGGCGATTAAGTTATTAAAAAGTATTTTTGGAACAAGCAATCAAAGAGAGATTTCAAAATTAAAACATGTATTAGAAAAGATTAATTCCTTAGAGGTCAAATATTCGGGTTTTACAGATGAGGAACTTAAAGGAATGAGCTTTAAGTTTAAAGAGGAACTTAAGGGGCTTTCAAAAGATAAGCAGGATAAAATATTAGAAGAAATTTTACCAGAAACCTTTGCCGTTGCAAGGGAAGGCGCTAAAAGGGCGTTAAATATGCGTCCGTTTGATGTTCAGCTTATCGGGGGAATGGAGCTGCATTCGGGTAAAATAGCCGAGATGGCAACGGGGGAGGGTAAAACGCTCGTAGCCGTCCTTCCCGTTTACCTTAACAGTTTAACAGGAAGAGGCGTTCATGTCATAACGGTTAACGACTATCTTGCTAAGAGGGATTCGGAGTGGATGGGCAAGGCTTATAATCTTTTGGGTCTTTCCGTAGGCGTAATAACGAATGATTTAGACGACGACGGTAGAAAAAAAGCTTATAATTGCGATGTAACTTACGGTACGAATAATGAATTCGGTTTTGATTATTTAAGGGATAACATGAAGTTTTCTTTAGACGACTATGTTCAGAGAGAGCTTAATTATGCGATTATAGATGAGGTTGACTCGGTATTAATCGATGAAGCAAGGACCCCGCTTATAATTTCCGGCGAATCCGACGAAGCTACCGAATTATATTATAAAGCCGACAAGGCTGTCCTGCATCTACATAAGGATGCCGATTATACCGTCGATGAAAAGTTAAAAACCGCGATTTTAACAGAAGAAGGGATAGAGCGTGTCGAAAAGGAATTGAATATAAAAAATATTTACGATCCGAGGCATCTTGATGCCCTTCACTCCATAAATCAAGCTTTGCGGGCACACGCATGTTACTTTAGGGATGTGGATTATTTAGTTCAGGATAACTCTGTTGTCATAGTCGATGAATTTACGGGCCGCCTTATGAACGGAAGGCGCTACGGAGAAGGGCTTCATCAGGCGCTGGAAGCTAAAGAACGCCTTAAAGTCGAGGGTGAAAATCAGACTCTTGCCACTATCACCTTTCAAAATTTTTTCAGGATGTATAATAAGCTTGCGGGAATGACGGGAACGGCGGATACCGAAGCCGAAGAATTCAAAAAGATATACAATTTGGATGTCGTTGTTATTCCAACCAATAAGCCTATGATCAGGCAGGATTATACAGATCTGGTTTTTGCCACGGAGGCCGAAAAATTTGACGCCGTTTCGGAAGAAATTATAGAAAATTATAAAAAGGGTCAGCCGGTTCTCGTTGGAACGGTTTCCGTCGAGAAATCCGAAAGGCTCAGCGCCATTTTAAAGAAAAAGGGTATCCCTCATTCCGTTCTAAATGCAAAAAACCATGCAAAAGAGGCGCACATTATTACCCAGGCCGGCCAAAAAAAATCTGTGACAATTTCAACAAATATGGCAGGCAGGGGAACCGACATTGTCCTTGGCGACGGGGTGGTGGAATTAGGCGGCCTGCATGTCATAGGAACGGAAAGACATGAAGCGAGGCGGATAGATAATCAGCTCAGAGGCAGGTCCGGCAGGCAGGGCGATGTCGGCTCTTCAAGGTTTTATGTTTCGCTTGAAGACGACCTTATGAGGATATTCGGCTCCGAAAGGCTTGCCCCGTTTCTTGAAAGGTTAGGATTAAAGGATGGACAGGCAATCGAACACAAGATGATTTCAAAGGCTATAGAAAACGCTCAAAAAAAGGTTGAAGGACATAACTTCGATATAAGAAAAAATCTTATAGATTACGATAATGTTATGAATAAGCAAAGGGAGCTAATTTATGCTTACAGAAAAAGGATACTCCATACCTTTAATCTTGACGAGATTTATGACGAGATAATATTTGACATTAAATCCTTAGT
>JAJYQZ010000069.1:0-3033 GCA_021794335.1 bacterium | reverse complement strand
TTATAGATTACGATAATGTTATGAATAAGCAAAGGGAGCTAATTTATGCTTACAGAAAAAGGATACTCCATACCTTTAATCTTGACGAGATTTATGACGAGATAATATTTGACATTAAATCCTTAGTGGAATCATATTTTGAAAGTTATATTCCCGAAAAATCTCACAGTGAAAATTGGGATATAGACGGGCTCATAGATGTTATTAAAGTTAATTTAGATGTGGATATTCCCTCATTGCTTGCAGGGGTTCCGGAACTAAATATTCGGGATTCTAAAGATAAGGATAAAGAAGCGGCGAAAACGGCTTTAACGGAGAGGTTTAAAAGGCTCGGCAGGGGTGAATTGTTAAATAATATTACAGAGCTTATTAAAAAGCAAATCGATTTAAAAATTTCCGGGTTTCCGGAAGAGGAAAGGGTAAACATAATTAAAGCATTATATTTGCAGACGGTTGACGGCCTCTGGAAAGATGCCTTAACATCCTTAGAGAGCTTGAAGGAAGGCATCGGGCTCAGGGGATATGCACAGGTAAACCCGTTAATCGAATATCAAAAAGAGGCATATGGATTATTTATTAATATGCAATTCAGAATGAAGGAAGAAGCTATAAATTCTATTATGACCGTCCAACTGGAAGAAAATTTGGCGGCAGGGGATATTTTTGCCGGAGCGGGGCTTTACGGCGGCAACTTGATTTTATCACATGACGGAATACTTCCCGAAAATGAAACAGGACAAAAGCCCATTGTAAAACCTAAAAAGATTGGAAGAAATGAACCATGTCCATGCGGAAGCGGGAAAAAATATAAAAATTGCCATGGAAAAAATCAATAATTTTTTATTTTCGGGTAAATCCTGCGGGTTAAAAAAAAATGGGGATTTGGATGTCGGATTAATGGTATCTAAAATTCCTTTGAGGGTGAGCGCGGTTTTTACAAAAAACAAAATAAAGGCGGCGCCCGTTATTATTTCAAAAAACCATTCCAAAAATATTATTAATGCGCTGATTGTAAATTCCGGAAATGCAAATGCATGCAACGGCAAATACGGGATATTGGATGCCCGCAGGGTTACAAAAGCAGTTTCTAAAGAACTCGGGTTTATGGAAAATAATATTTTTGTATGTTCTACCGGCGTGATCGGAGAAAGGCTTAATGCTTCGCTGATAGAAAATGCGGCGCCGGAATTGGCTAAATCGGCAAGTTCCGATAAACTTGAGGATTTTGCAAAATCCATAATGACGACAGACACCTTTTTCAAGACGGCATCCAAAGATGTTTTATTAGACGGCGTAAAGTATAAAATAACCGGAACGGCAAAAGGGTCGGGTATGATAATGCCGAATATGGCAACGATGCTCGCATTTATTTTTACCGATATTCCGATTAAGAAGGAATTGGCAGATGTTATGTTTAAAAAGTGTGTCGAAACCTCTTTTAATTCCATTACCGTTGACGGAGACACTTCGACAAACGACACCGCCGCATTCTTTTATCCCGATGCGGAGCAGGGTTCCCATAAATTTTTAATTAAAAAATCGGATGCGAATTACCTGTCGGTAAAAAAAGCCCTTAGCGGGATATGTTTTGAACTGGCAAAAATGATTGTTAAGGACGGGGAAGGAGCGACTAAGCTCATAACGATTACCGTATCGAACGCTTATACCGAAACAGGGGCAAAAAAAGTTGCTTTTACCGTTGCAAATTCTCCCCTGTTTAAGACCATGATTACGGGAGAGGATTTAAATTGGGGGAGGATAATGGCGGCGATAGGAAGGTCTTCTGTCAAGATAAAGCCGAACGATGTCGATATTTATATAAACGATAAAATAATAGTCGAAAATTCCGCCGCATCTAAAGAACTAAACAAAAATATCGAAAAAACGGTTTTATCCCCGAAGGAAATAAATTTAAAAATAGACCTGAAATGCGGCAAGGCTTCCTGGGCGGTTTTGACCTGCAATCTTACGAAGGAGTACATAGACATAAACGCTTCATATAGAAGTTAGCCCTCAAACTTAAATTTATGAAAATACCCGTTTTATATTACCATAAGATAGATTTTCCAAAAAAAAATGCGGTATATAAAGGATTATATGTAACTCCAAAGCAGTTTAAAAGGCAGATGGCTTTATTAAAAATCCTGGGTTATAGCGCCATAAAGCCGGAAGACCTTATATCTTTTATAAAAGGGCATAAACTTAGCGTAAAAAAACCTGTATTGATTACCTTTGACGACGGGTACGAAAATAACTTTATCAATGCTTATCCCATATTAAAAAATTTAGGCTTTACCTCTTTAATTTTTATCAGCACGGGATTTATCGGGAAAAAAAAATCCGTACCGGATGAGAGAGAAAGCGCTCCCGAAGATTTTTTAGATAAAAATGAGATTAAGTCGATATATGATGGCGGATTTTCGATTGGTTCGCACGGTATCAGCCATTATTATCTCGATAAATTAGACGAAAGCGTTTTGATAGACGAATTAACCTTTTCAAAGGCTTATTTGGAAAACCTGTTAAACACAGACATAAATTTTTTTTCATATCCGTTCGGGGCTTATAATGCTAATGTCATGAGGGCGGTTAAAAAGGCGGGTTATTTAGGAGCATTTACGACGGCAAAAGGCAAGGTCGGCGCCGGAGATAACCCTTATGAATTAAAAAGGATAGCCGTTAACGGGTATAACACTATTTTTAATTTTCTTTATAAAATCTTAATCCTGCAATAGAAAATATTTAGATGGTTCTATTATATGTAAATACTGGATTCCCGCTTTCGCGGGAATGACACCCTTTGGGTTAAAACCTCAATCTCTGCATTGTCATTCCCGCGAAAGCGGGAATCCATAAATTGCAGGGCTTTAGGGTATATCATAATAAATTCTATTGCAAAATTAAGGATAAAATAATTTTCTTGCAATAAAAATGTAAAAATGATAAAAAGTTAAATTTAGTATTTGTAATGTTCGCGTTTTTTATTTTAAATTAACCAAAATCGTACCCGTCTGTCAATGGTGCTTGTTTAAC
>JAJYQZ010000196.1 GCA_021794335.1 bacterium | reverse complement strand
TAGCAGGAGAAAGCAGCTCGTATAATCTCTTAGCGTTTATATCCATTAAAATGGAGGCTGCCTGGGCGCACAACGTTGTAGGAAAGGTAAAACCCAATCTGCCTTTCTTTAATAAGATTAAAGAAAAGATTTAAGCCGCTTTTTTAGAATAAAAAAGCGAAAGAGTGAGGGGGGGGGTATCCCCCCAAGGTTTTAGGTTGGTATCAAACTATTAATTAGATCGTTAAAGCGCCTGATTTGGCTATTATAACGTTCTTTTTTATATATTTTAATTTAAAATATATAATTTAAGGGGTTAATATTGATATAAGAATAGAAATTAATAAATTAAATATCGTTTTATAGAGAGGTTTTTAAAACGGCTAATTTGCCATTTTAAAAAAATAAAAAGAATTTACACAATTTTCTTGACAGTATCGATATTTATGACAGGCTCTAAAAAAGTATTCATAGATACGAATATATGGATTTATGCTTTTCTATCGGAAAAAACCGGTAATGAAAAAAATAAAATAATTTTACAATTTCTGGAGGCTGAGATAAAACAAAACTTAATCGTTACTTCAATTCAGTGTATTAACGAATTTCACAATGTATTGAGCAGAAAATACGGCATCTGCGGTGGGGAAATAAAGCAATATATAAACGGCATATGTGAAATTTCCGAAATTATTCCTCTGAATATAGATGTTTATTGGAAAGCCTTAGACTTAATAAAAAAATTTAAATTTTCTTTTTGGGACATCCTTATAGCATCGGCAGCTATTTTAAACGCTGTCGAGATAATATATTCCGAAGACTTTCAAAATAATTTCAATATCGAAAAAAGCCTTAAAATATTAAATCCATTTAAAAATTGACATAAAATAACTCCCTGATTTCAGCTCTTAAGCCTTATAATTTCGGCCTCAATATCACTTATAATTTTGATATTCTCAATTTTATCGTCAATGCTGAAGATAATAAAAACTTTGCCGCCGTATTTTTTCTCGAATTCTTCGAAGCTTGCTTTCATTCTTTCCGAAATGGAATAATTTCCGAAGTTTGCCCTTGCCGTCACCGGCTTTATCTGTATCCCGAAAGCTTTATTGCCGACCCACCCAAGATAATCGATGTCCCCGGCATGGTCAAGTTGAGGGTCGGATTCGGTAAATTTAACATCCGTAAACTGCTTAGCCAGATTTTCGTTCACGACGGATTTTTCCCGCAAAAAACCGTCATATGTTCTACAAATTGTCAAATTGTAAATATAGTCTATGAAATCCTGAAGCGTTAACTGCCTGAATGCTTCCTGCCATTCAGGTATTACGATTTCCTTAATTTTAACGTAAAGTCTTTCGCCCAGCTCTTCAAGTTCTTCTTTTGTTATCTTAGTTTCATTTTTTCCTTCCGTGTACGCATTCTCGAAATACCACCTTTCCCAGTCTTCGATAGACTTAGGCTGGCACTCCCTTATAAGCGCCATGACGGCGCCAACTTTATTCGGCCTCGATAACTGGTAAGTCTGGCAGGTGTAATTGAGCACCTTTTCTTTTTTGCCAAATTCTTTTGAATATTTACCTTTTCTAATTTTCGGCATGACCCTCTTTTACCATATTAATAAATCTTTCTTTATATTTAAAATCCGTATTCGTATCGACCGCAACCAGCCCTTCTTTTATGAGATGGGCATTAATAAATGTCTTATTTTGTAAATAAAGATAGCAGAGAAGGTTGTTTTTATTGTCGTACTTCAAGCTATCGTATCTTAAAAACACCTTTTGTCCTCTTAATTTTTCCATAAGATAATCCAGAGCCTTGCCGTTCAAAATCGGATTTTGTTTAATGCCCAGCAACCTTACCGTTAAACCGTTATTAAGTTTTATAAATTCGGGACTTAATACCTCTTTAACGGTAAAATATTCCTCTCGCCTTTTGCTGTTTTTATCGAGCTTTGAGCCGAATTGCAATCTTTTAAGGTCGATTTTTTTGTCAAGCCTATGCGGGTCTTTAAAAATATACGGGAGTTTACTTATCAATTCCTCATAATCTGGATTCTCTTTATCATTATGGCCGCTATAAATAAAAACATCGTCGTCTTTTTTCACTCCGGCAGGCATAAAGCCTTTGGCTTTATAAACTCCTGCCTGCGTATCCTGCGCAAGCTTATTTTTAATAGTGTCTATAAAATCCGGATTAATTTCATATCCTGCAGAATTGCGGTTTAAGTTTTTTGCCGCAAGAGAAGTAGTCCCGCTTCCGACAAAAGGGTCGAGCACGGTATCGCCTACAAAAGAAAACATTTTAATCAATCTTTTCGGCAATTCTTCAGGAAACATTGCAATATGGGCATCCTGCTTTGCCCCCCCAAAATTCCAGTGCCCCTGAAAATAAGAATTCCATTCATCTTTTGTAAGCTTTGACAATTCTTTATTTTCTTTTGTAGTTTTAGGAGGGATGCCGTCTTTTTTAAAGATTAGAATGAATTCGTAGTCTAATTTTAAAATGCCGTTCCTTGGATACGGATAAGAGCCCATTACTACCGCCCCGCCGGTGGTATTCGATGTGGTAACCTTCTGCCAGATAATTGCTCCCATATAATCGAATCCGATTGTTTCGCAGAATTTAATAATTTCCGTTCTAATCGGAATCACCTTGTATCTTCCGTAATAAACAGCCCTTGCAAACTGATCGCCTATGTTTATGCATAGCCGGCAGCCTTTATGTAAAACCCTGTGGCACTCGTTCCATACGAGGTTAAGATTATTTATGTAGCTTTCGTAACTGTCGTTAAAACCGATTTGACCGGATATCCCGTAATCTTTTAATTGCCAGTAGGGCGGGGACGTTATGACGAGATGGACGCTTTCATCCGGAAGCTCGTCCATTTTTCTTGAGTCCCCGATAATTATTTTATGATTTGTTTTATTCAATTTTAACCCGCCCATTGCAAATCAAGTAATTAACTACATGTAATTACATCATTTTATATTATAAAATAATTTACAAAAATGTATCAGGTGCAACCTAAAACGGAATATCGTCGTCGTCCTGACTTCCCGCCCCGCCGTAGCCGCTTTCGGCATTTCCGCCCTGATGGGCATAGTTATTGCCCCCGGCTGCGCCGCCCTCTTCGGCAGTTTCCGCCCCGCTTCCCGCCCCGCCTTTGGCGCCCAGCAGGACGATATTGGTCGCGACTATTTCCGTAATGTATTTTTTGTTTCCTTCTTTATCGTCGTAAGAACGGTTGTTAATTTTTCCCTCGATAAAAACCTGTTTTCCTTTATTTAAATAGTTGGCGATGCTCTGCCCCATTTTTCCGAACACGACGATGTTGTGCCATGTCGTCCTCTCCTGCTTAGAACCCGATTTATCGTTAAAATATTCCGTCGTAGCTATAGAAAACCTGAGGATTGCCAATCCGTCGGGAGTGTAACGAAGTTCAGGGTCTTTACCCAAATTTCCGATTAATAATACCTTATTAAGACTGCCCATAATACCTCCAAAGTTTTATTATTTTTATTAATTGATTTTTGTCATAGTCCCTATGCCCACGAGGCAGGGGCTTGCAACTGCCCTTGCGGGCGTTGCTTTGGGGGTTTTTGACATAACCCCATCCGCAAGCGTATCTAAATATACCTTGCGGATATTGCAAGATGCGTTATAATCGGCGTTTGCCGTATATCCGCATTCCTTACAAATAAACTTATGGGAATTTCTATTAGAACGATGAACAAAACCACATTTGGAACATCTCTGGGAAGTATAACGAGGATCGACATAAGCGACGATAAGTCCTTTTCCCATAGCCTTATACTCGATAAAATTTTGAAGCTGACCGAATGCCCAGCTATGGACAATCGCATTCTGTTTTTTGACAAGCCTGAGCCTTTCTCTGATATGCTTAAGGTCTTCGAGAATAAGCGTATCGCCCTTATTAGCGTTATCTACGATTTGTCTGCTAATGCGGTGGTTTACATCGGTCATCCAGCGTTTTTCTTTCCCGCTAAGCCGTTTCAGGAGTTTTTTAGACCCTTTCGTGCCTTTAGCCTGAATAGACGATCTGAGCTTAATATATTGTTTTCTTTTATGCATTACTTGTTTGCCGGAGAATTTAAACCTATCCGTAGTATAGGCAATGTTGTAAAGTCCCCTATCTATACCGATAACGTTGCCGTTTGGAATAGCATCGCCAAATATATAACCCGCGGCTATATGTATAAAAAAGCATTTATGTTTTTTGTTGTAAACTATCTTAGCGGAAGTGGAAACTTTATCTTTAAGCATGTTTTTTTGATAGTCGCCTGTATCGATAGTAATATTTTTAAGTCTTCCGTTTATAGAACTGATGGACGCTTTCATATTCTTAAAAGAGAACGTCCTTGCGTCGAGATCAAAAGACAGTCCGTTGAACGTCTTAGATTTTTTACTTGCGGATACCCTTGCTATTGCTCTGACGACGAGGTTTGCGGGAAGACGGTATCTGTTCTTAATATCATGGTAACAAAGCTTTTGAATCCTGAATTTATTTTTAATTCTATTTTTGTCGGATATTTTAAGAATATCGTTGCAGGCGTTATTAAAAGAGACGAGAGTATTCTTAATAGAATTAAATTGCTCGTCGTTAAGAATAAGCTTGCATTTAACTGTTTTAGTAAGCGTTTGCATAATTTTATTATATCAAAAATATTAATTAATTTAAATAATATGGAGATAAATTGCTCATCCCCATTGTTAAAACAAGGGGCTTCCGCAATTTGAATTTTTTGTGAATAATAAAATCTATAATAATTTAAGTAAACCCTTTTGGCAAGTTAAAATTATTTTAAATTTTTGTTACGATAATGTTACGATTTTGTTAAGTTTAGGTTAAATTTTAAGCGCAACCGGGCGTAATTAATAAAAAAAAATAGATATGATACATATAATAATATATAGTAATAACATAATAATTTTATTTGACATTGTTTAATAATGAAGTATAATTAAATTGTAAAATATACACCGGGGTTTTCCAAAAATACCGGCTTGCAGGTAAGTTACTTAACGGTTCATATAGTTACTTATTAGGCGTATGAATAAAAACATCGTAAAAATTAATAATAAAGGCGCCTCGCTTTTGGAAGTTCTTATTGCTATGATAATACTGACCGTTGCTTTTTTAGGAGTGATGGCGTTATCTATTTCTCTTCTTAAAAACAATTCGCTTTCCACTAAAATAAATACCGCCACGAGTATCGCCCAAATGCAGGTCAGCCAGTTAAACTGTTTAGGCCTTGCGGGCGTTCCAAGCTATTTTAACGCTTCCCCTATCGTGGTACCGGCAGCAGAATGTCCGGCTGGCGCTACATGTTACGAATATGAAATTACCCCCACCGTTACTAATCCTGTTACAGGGAGCGATACAAGAAGTACGGTAGGCACGGCACTTAATCCTAAGTGCATTAATTCCGCGCTGAATTTCGGCGGGCCAGCTCCCGGCGGACTTCCTTCTAACTACGGCATCGGCATTACTACCCCTTATGTGGTAAAAATAACATTTGAGCCTAACCCGGAGGTTTCCGCCGCCGCTTACAACACACAGGTCGATGTGGGTTGGGATGTGTTCTGGAATGCGGCGAATACGCAAATTATATCAATGAGGCATGTTATAACAATGTATAATACTATATCATAAATTTATGTATAAGCAGGCTAAATGTCGCTGGCTATAAGCTCTTTCATAATTATTATTTATATTAATATTTAGAAAATTTGTCAATTATAAAATGAATAAATTATTTGCGGGTAAAGAGGGCAATAAAGTTTGTCCAAATAAGAGAACCGCTTTGGGCAATAAAGGATTGACTGTCGTTGAATTAATTATAGCTCTTGCCATATCCTTGATAGTCGTGGGAGCGGCAAGCTTTATCCTTTTATCGCAATCGGGGGTATTTAGGGCAAGCAGGTCTATTTCGACCGAACAGCAAAGGCTCAATACGGCATTTAATACAGTTAGATATTCTTTAAGGATGGCAGGCTTCGATTACGGACAGGATATTTTTATGACGGATTATATTAAACAGGCAGCTTCTGGTTCTTCGCCGCTCCTTCCGCCTGTTCAAGTTTATCCTGTCGCTGGTGGTAATCCTTACGAAATTTTTATAATGTACAACACTGCCGTAAATCCTTCTGATCCATGTACTATAACCTCGACTGCCGCTCCTCAAGGTTCCGCGATATTTAATGTGTCAGGCGGTTGCAGCGCCGGCGATTTTACCCCGGGTCAGATTATCACCGTCGTTAACCCGGTTTTTGCTCCAAAAGCTGCGGCTTCGCCGCCCAAGCCTCCAATAACATTATGTGTAACCAATGTTTCGGTTCCTGCAGGTCATATTCAGGCAAGTCCGGGTAATGGCAACGGCGGCGTAGGGGCTGGAGCAGGAGCGGTATGCGCCGCCAATCCTAACGCTGTGCCGCCCGATAGTGTCGCTGGAGGCAGTGTTTCCGTCCTTAAGCAGGTCATGTTTTACTGGGGAAATAGTTCCGCCGATTTCCCTGCGGGTAATTCTTTTGCTCCTTTCGATGAAGCAGGCGCGTTATATGAATGC
>JAJYQZ010000086.1 GCA_021794335.1 bacterium | reverse complement strand
ATTGGAACAAATCCCCGGATTCAGCCTCTTTTTAACGGTTAATTTTGCATATTTATAAGGCTTGTAATCAGGCTTTTTAGTATAACCGTTTATTATAACCTTTGCGTTTGCGTCCCACTGGCTCATCGGCGGAAGGTTAAATACAGCCTCTATGGTTTTTACTATGGAAACCTGGGAATATCTCTGTTTGACGAGGACGTCCTTTTTAATATACGGTCCCATCATCAACGCAAGCGTCCTGTGGGCAGAAATATGGTCGGCTCCGGACTGAGCATCGTCTTCGGTTAAAAAGACTAAAGTATTTTTCCATATTTTAGAGTGAGATAAAAACGATAATATTTTACCGGTCGCCTCGTCGTTATTCGCGACATAATACTGCGGCGTATAATAACAAGGCGCTAACCCTGCCGTGTGGTCGTCCGGCAGCCAGATATATGTAAAATCGGGAAACTTATTTTCTTTTAATCTTTTTTTAGCCCATTTTATAAAGATTTTAGCCCTCGTCGTATCCAATATGTCCCTGTTCCAGCCCGGATATTCGGATACTATATGCGTTTCCATTCGCCTGTTTATGCCGTTAATACGCGTATGCGCTACGAATTCCCCAAAATCGGCGAAAGTAATATGATGAGTCAGCATATCGTTAAACAGGTATAATTTATACGGATATGAAATCCAGATATTTGTTAAATGAACGTTTAACTTTTTCATAAGCCTGTTTCCGATATATGAGGGGTTTAAAAAAGTATCTTCCTTATCAGGCTTTGCCGGCATTAATAAAGTTCTGCCTTGCGGATACATAAGACCCCTGCCCGAATAATTTTCGGGCCAGACCCGCTGAACATAATCGGAATCCGACGCCCCCGTCGTCCATTCGTGTCCCTGAGCCGTTACCTCGCCGTCAGCATAAAAATTTACGAACAGGGCATACTTATTTGCAAGTTTATAAAGATTTGGAAGTTCTTTTCGGTTATACAAGTCAAGATGCGGGTCCGCCCACTTTCCCGCCCGCCTGTAATCCCCGAAATCCTCGTCGAAGGTTTTATTTTCCCTTAAAATAAATACAATATGTTTAATATGCTTTCTTAAAAATTTTATTCCCGCTTCTTCTTTCTCTTTCCTTGCGTCCTTCTGTTTATACGTAAACCCGTCGTCTTTTAAGGATAAACGGGTTAAATAACTTTTGTTCTTCAAAAAATAATTTATTTTAACCTTTTGAACTGCCCCGCGCATAAAACTGCCAATCCACTGGTATTCCAAATTAGGTCCCGCTCCCAAACCTTTGGCATCGGTGATAAATATCGATTTGCCTGTGGAAGTTAAAGACGTCGGATACCATGCAGTAGGGATTAACCCTGCCGGCTTATAATTTGGCAGATTAAATACCTCCACATCGTTATTGCCGGCATTCGCAACAAAAAAATATTTGCCGCTAACCGTTATACCGTCCGGATAGCTTCCGTAAGGAGCGTGTTTGTAAGGACTTATATGGATAATTTTGACGATTTTGAGATTTGCCGTATCTACGACAAATATCCTGTCGTTGTTCGATGCGGCGATTAAAGACAGGAAGCTATCCGGAACGGACGCTATCGCAGTCGGATGCATCCCCGAAGACGGCATATGGTTTTTATCAAAAGATACTTTTCCTAAATATTTAAGGGACGGATTAAATATCCTTACCTCATCGCCTCCCCAGTCGCTTACTATCAATCTTTTTCCGTTATCTGCAAAACTTGCGGCAAAAGGATACGGTCCGGCGTTTGCATATTTTACTGCGCCCGTCTTTAAGTTTATTTTAGCTATAGAGTTTGAAAGCAGACCCGTTGCGTAAATATATTTTTGATTATTAGATAAAACTACATAATCGGGATAAAAAAGATAGGGCTTTATATTTTGATGACCTTGATACTCGTACGGATACTGATTTTTGGGAAACCTCTGCCATTTAAGACGGTAGCTTCTTACGGCTTTAAGCCTGCCTTTTATGTATTTTACGGCCAAAATGTTTCCCGTAACTCCGCCCGCCGCATAAATAGTTCCGTTTTTACTTACGGCAAGCCCCTGAAAAAAGCTCTGGCTTCTTATAACCGTCGTTGGAACCTTAGAATTCGGCACCCGTGCGATACTGTCAGCGTATATTAAAGACGTTGCGTAATTTTTTTTATAAATATTGGGCTGTTCGGAATACTGCACTATAGGGCCTAAATACGGCAAATCAGGCTGGCCTTCAAAAGCTTCCAGTACCGCAACCGGTTTTAAACTTTTTCTGTCGTATAACTTAATCTTTTGAATCTTTTTTGACGGGTTTGTAAGGACTATTACATAATCTTTATAAATTTCGACGTTCGTCGGAAAACTTTCGGTTGCGCTTAATAATCCGACAGGGCTTATTAAGCGTCCAGTAGGAAGTTTATGGGTATATTCCTTGATATTTTCTTTAGTAATTTTAACCGGCGTCTGTTTAAGAAAAGCGACGGGAAGGTTGTGGGACACGGACGCGGCAAATACACGGGAACTTTTTGTATATCCAAGTAAAAAAACTATCGATATACATACCGTTATATATACCATTCTCGTTATAATAAAAAAATTAAGCCTAAAATCTTTAGTTTTATTTAATTTCATATTTAATTCTCCTGACAACCGATAAATTTATTTTTATAAATATATATGCGGAAAATCTTTACAAGACTCCCCGCATATATTTGCTTTAACTGCTATAGAGAGAGGATAGAGATAAAGCCAGTTTAGAACTTCAAGCTTGCGCTTAAGAAAATTTCGCGCGGGGCACCCTGCCAAGCTTGTAACATTGGACCGGTAACTGCGGGAGTTGTATAATAGTTGTAAATATTAGCTCCGCTTCCACCGGCATTAAAAGTCTCCATTGCGTTATATTGTGTATTGAATAAATTGTAAACCGACAAAGTTATTGTTGCAGATTTTGTCCCGGGCATAAAATTATTTAATACTTTTGTTTTTAATCCGATTGATGCGTTCACTAAATTATAAGCTGGCATAGAGGTATTTGTCGGTTCCCCCGATCCATATGCATAACTCCATATATATTGAGAACCAACATAATTATCCCACAATTTGAATCTATAATTATTATCATTTAACGGTAAATTATAATATGTGCCTGCGCTAAAAGTAGTATATGGGGTATTTGGATCAGGATAATTATTATAACTCGTTCCTGCAGAAGAATAACTTATTATATGCGAATCGTTAAAAGATATATTTGCAAAAACATGCAGTCTATTGACCGGATTATCGGCTATATCTAAATTTAACCCCCTATCTAAATTTTTGGCTAGGGCACTGTAATATATAAATCCCGCATTAACCGTAGATACTGCATTTGAAATATTTTCATTGCTAAAAATCGTTTGAAAATAGTTCGCATTTAAAACAAAATCGCGAAAATAATTACTTTTTCTTATTAAAAATCTAATTCCTGCTTCTAAACTTTCCGCCCTACAGGTTTAGTACCTGTGTGATATTGCGGCTGAAAACTTCTGTCGACAGGATTTTGATACGCAACAGACCAGTTGCCGAACAGTGAAATATTTTTATTAATTGCATAGTTTAAACCGAGAGACGGCTCAATTTCATAATAATTTTTAATTTCAGTGGGGGTAAATGAAGAATTATCATAATGTTCCGGACCATTTATATAATTAGGATAATAAATTAAAGCCGCATCATTTATATACTGATTTTGAAATCCTACATAATCTAAAGCGGGTGTAATAGTTAAACTTTTAATGGGTTTTACAGCATCCTGTATATATATTGATGAATACTTTAAATCTGCATTAAAAGCACCGTAATCCAGAGTATTGTTGGGATAAAACGGCGCAACGGTTTGACCTTCCGAACCGTCATAAAGGTCTGACATTGTGCTCCAAATATAATACTCTCCTAATTTTATATTATTTTTGAATAAATGATAATCAAAAGATAATTTTTCACCTAAAATATTTGTAGGAACGGCATAATATTCTTCTGCCATTCCAATCCCTGCCCCTAATCCTTCCGCCGTATCTCCATAATGGTCAAGCATGTAGTGAAATCTATCTGCATGCATATACCATATCATACTGTGAAAACCTAAATTTTGCATTAAATGTAAATTTAATTTGGAATACAATAAATCAACGTTATTTGTAACGTATTTGTCCCAATTGTATTGACTCAACGTGGAATAAAAGCCTGATGTTTGTTGGCTATATAATGGAGCATTCGGAACCCCGAATCCCACTGTATTAACTCCGGAAATCGGATATACCGGCGTTCCTTCGGAAAACGCATAATCTTTATATCTAACTAAATAAGCGCCTAAACTAAATGAATTTCCATTAAATAATTTTACTAATTTTCCGTAAAATGCCTCATCATGGTCAGGAGCATTCCAATTTGTATTTAAAAAAGTATCCGTATGAGTATATCCTGCCGCCATAACGGCACCCCATCCGTCATGCAGTCCAGTGGAAAACTCGTCGTCAAAACTGTAAGTATCGTAACTGCCGTAAGACATATTTACTTTATTGTACATGTTTGTAGTAGGTTGAACCGGTATAAAGTTAACTGTCCCACCTAAACTGTCAAACCACCTGTCGTTTGGATTTCCCTGACCGTCTATAACGTTAATACCCTGAAAAAAATTAGCGAAAGGTAGTTCCATCGTATCGAAATGAGCATCGTAACTTGCACCTAAATACATCATAGGTATTCCGTCAAATAAAAAACTTATCGCATTATTGTCAAGATCCTGCCCGCCTCTCCATGGATAGGATCCTTTTACGCCGTTAATATTAATTGAATCTCTGCCCATTGCCCCGCCGGCGCTCCCGCTAACCGCATTAACTGTAATGCCGGGCGACATAGATAGTGCGTTTGCTGCGCCTCCGCCAATAGAGGCAACCGATTGTATTTGTTTTTTACTTATAAAATGTTCCGGTTGCGTAGATTTGAAAATATGTTTTTTCGTAAATTTTCCGCTTAATTTTTTTAATGACTTTCTTTCGTTTGACAACAGCTTTGAAATTGCAGATGAACTTACTTCGCCTAAGTAAACCGGAGTATTTGAACCTGCAGCATAAGAATATCGTATTCCAATAAAGAAAATTGCGATTAAAATAACCGTCATAAAAACAAGAACCGAAACGGCGGTTAATAAATAACTTCGTTTTTTGTTCAACATAAATCCTCCTAATTAAGATTCATTTTTAATAACTCGTTTATTTAATTAAATTTAATTAAATAAATATTAAATAAATATGTACTTAAATTGTAAGAATTTTCATATAAGCTGTTATCAATTATATCTAACTAATGTTACATTTTTATGATATTTATGTTAAATTTTGTTACATTTTTATGATATTTATGTTAAATTTTGTTACATTTCTGTATTATTTATGTTATTTTTTAATGCTAACCACTCAAGAAGTGCTTTATTGTTTCAGCAACTGTTTCAGCAACTTGACATTAATTTTATATTATTGTATAATTATACATACTAATCGTTTAGTATGTAATTGAGTCATATAAAATTTCAATTAAAATCAATTTAATCTTTAAACAAGGGTCAAATAATAGAATTACTTGAAGCATTGCTTTCTTGTTCGTTTAAAAGGAATTTTGAAGGCAAATCCATATCAAAAGAAATAATATAAAAATTTTATCCTTTCATTGAAAAGGTTCGATTTATTAAAAAAATGAAAAAAAATGAGATTAAAAGAAAAGAGATAATTGATGCGACCTTAGAGCTTATGCTCACAAAAGGTTACGAAGGCACGTCCATTAAGGATATTACCGATAAGATAAACGCCACCAAGGGTTTAATTTACCACTATTTCGACTCTAAAAAAGATGTTGCCGCCGCAGTCATAGAAGAGGCAATAAAGCCCTTCTATAACGAATTATGGAAGCATACGTGGAACAAACTATATGGCGGGGAAAATCCCTTGGAAAATATTATTGCCGTCATAGATGAACTTTATGAAAAAAATAGCGGAGATTTGTCAAAAACTGGCTGTCCCCTTGGCAACCTGATACTTGAATTATCTACAAAAGATATATATCTTGCAAAATTGACTGACGAGGTTCTTGGTTTATGGCATACACACCTTGAAAAAACATTGCTTAAGGTTAAGGAAAAGGGGATTATCGGCAAAAATGCTGATGTAGCTAACATTAGCAATTTTATAATAGCCGGAGTGGAAGGCTGTGTTATGCTTTCCAAATCAAAACACAGCGAAGAAGTATTAAGGAAATGTTTCGATACCCTAAAAAATTATATCAGGTCGTTGCAATTACAACAAATATAATAAAAATATAATAAAACGAAAGGTAATTTTGAAAAACCTAAAGAAGAATTAAAAGAATATATATCGTCATATCAACATTATTTTTTATGAAACTGTTTGGCATAGAATATCTGCCCGGCCTGGCATTTTTTAAAGAAGGTTTGATAGAATCGGAAATTAACCATGAATTGTTAACTAATGATAATGAAGTTATATTAAAACATACCGCGAACATTTTTATCGGCGCGCATTTTGA
>JAJYQZ010000312.1 GCA_021794335.1 bacterium | reverse complement strand
ACACACCAATGCATCGATTATTTCGGCGTGATTAATTCAACATTTGGATTTAAGGTTATTCTGCCGGCGGACCCAAATCAAACGGACAGGGCAGTAAGATATATTGCTTCCAATGCCGGCAACTTTGTGCTGATTATGGGGCGGTCGGTTATTCCGGTTATATTGGACGGCGAGGACAAACCGTTTTTCGGAGAGGGTTATAATTTTAGGTACGGAAAAATGGATATTATCAGGAACGGAAAAGATTTAACTATAATATCTTCGGGAAATATGCTGACGCACGCGTTAAAAGGATACGAAATGCTTAAAAAAGACGGAATAAACCCGATGCTCCTAAATGTTTCCTGTCCGAGCGACATAGACCCTGAAGACCTGCGCCTTGCCGCAAAAACCGGTTTTATAGTTACTATCGAGGATCACAACGTCAAAACGGGTGTAGGAACGGCGATAGGCTCTTTGCTTGCCGAAAACGGCATCTCCGTAAAGTTTAGAAAACTGGGTGCAAGGTTTTACAGTTCTTCCGGCAAACCGGAAGACCTTTACAAGCTGGCAGGCTTATCGCCGCAGGATTTATATAATTTTGTTAAAAAAGAAATATAAATGAATTACCCAAAATTGCCGATAGAAATTAATAAATTGACCTCAAAAGCTTAAAGACACTGGATTCCTGCTTTCGCAGGAATGACATTGAGGATATTAAACGTTTCACCCAACGGGTGTCATTCCCGCGAAGGCGGGAATCCAGTATTAGAATTTTCTATCGGCAATTTTGGGAATTAGTTATTGTTCCAGAGCCTGCCATCGGCATTAATCAGGTCATCTGCTTCTTTCGGCCCCCACGAGCCGGCTTCATAGTTTGGAAATACTGGAGGTTCTATTTTTTCCCACCCGTTTATTATGGATGTGATAAATTGCCACGCGATAAGCGTGTCGTCGTATCTTGCAAAAAGAGTCTGATCGCCGACAATTATATCATATATGAGCCTTTCATAAGCTTCCGGCGGAGAGAGTTTAAATGACGATTTATAATTAAATACCATGTTTACGGGTTCTATATCCATTTTAAACCCGGGCGTCTTGGCGCCGAAATTTATCGATATGCCTTCATTCGGCTGAATCGTAATTATTATAGAATTTTGTTTAATTTTTTCCATTCCATCTTTTCCGTAAAGACTGTAAGGCAGCTTTTTAAAAAACACCGCTATCTCGGTTTTATGCTTTTTTAATCTTTTACCAGACCTCAGGTAAAACGGCACTCCCGCCCATCTATAATTATCTACGAAAAGCCTTAAAGCCGCATATGTATCGGTAGTTGAATTAGGCGGTATTCCTTTTTCTTCTTTGTAGCTTATTACGGGCTTATTGCCGATAAACCCTCTGTCGTATTGACCCCTGACCGCAAAATTTTTTACATCGTTTAAACTGAAAGGCCTTATGCTTTTCAATAGTTTCGCCTTTTCGTTTCTTATGTCGTCGGCATGGAAAATAGCGGGCGGTTCTATTGCAACGGATGATAATAACTGCATCATATGATTTTGCATCATATCCCTTATAATGCCGGATTTATCAAAATAGCCGGCTCTGAACCCCACCCCGATAGGTTCCAATGCTGATATTTGTATATGGTCTATATATTTATTGTTCCACAGGGGTTCGAAAATGGCGTTCGAAAACCTGAAAGCGAATATATTTTGAACGGTTTCTTTCCCAAGATAATGGTCTATCCTGTAAACCTCTTCTTCTTTAAATACGGAAAGAATTTTATTGTTTAAATCTTTCGCACTTTCGTAATCGTAGCCAAACGGCTTTTCGACGACAATCCTTGAAAAGTTATCCCCTTTAAATTCGCTTGAAGTAAGATTTGCGTTTTGAATGCCGTCAATTATTTTAATATAAACATTCGGCGGGGTGGAAAGGTAATAAACGATATTTTTAGGTATATTATATTCCGAAGCCTTAGATTTAACGAATTTGCCCAATTCCTTATAACTCGATTCATCATCGTATTTTGACTTCAGATAAAATATATGCTTTGAAAAATTTAAAAAATCATCTTCATTTATGGGTTTTTTCCTGCAATTCACATTTAAAGCATCGAAAATTGTTTTACGGAAAGTTTCATCGTCCATATCCGTTCTGGCAAATCCTGCAATGAAAAAACTATCGGGAAAAAACCCGTCCTCCCATAAGCTGTATAACGCGGGAAATATTTTAATATGCGCCAGATCTCCGCTTGCCCCGAAAATTACGATTATAGAAGGTTTTAGTTCCGCCATTACCGCACCCGCCTTTATTTTTATTTATTTTCTATAAAGATTTAATACCTTAACCCTGCAATAGAAATTTATTTACTGGATTCCCGCTTTCGCGGGAATGACGCCTAACGGGTGAAATTATAAATACCCGCAAAGTCATTCCCGCGAAAGCGGGAATCCAGTATTTACATATAAAAGAAACATCTAAATATTTTCTATTGCAGGGTTAAGGTAATAATATTTAATTGCTGCCGGAATTTATTTCTCTAATATAACCCTCGCCGGGGCTCCGTTAGAATCTTTTATCTTAACCGGAAGCGCAATAAGCTTGTAATCTCCAGCCGCAACTTTAAATAAATTAAGTCCTTCTATTATAACAACCCCGGCGCCAAGTAAAGTTTTATGGGTATCGTGTCCGACATGGTAACCCTCTACCGAAAGGTAATCCACCCCAACCAGTATAACCCCATTTTCAACCATATATTTTGCGGCTTCAGGGTTTACGCAAACATAACCCGCATGGAAATTATTATCGCCTGCGTTTATCCATTCCGAATTTTTCGTCTTAAAAAGAAGCCTATCGCCTTTTTTTATATTCAACGGCTCAAGAAACTCTTTAGATATGGGCGAAATCCCCGCAGGAACTTCTATAACCCTGCACGGACCTATCAATGTATCTAAGTTAAATTTATCTATTCCGGCGCCGCCGTCTATAAAATGGCGCGGCGCATCCATATGCGTCCCCGTATGAACGCCGCAAGTGATTTTGCTGTTATTCGAAGCCGCTCCTTTTTTTATATCGGAATAGTTGTCGATTTCTATTGCGGGGTCGCTCGGCCAGTGCACCATCCCGTCCTCAATATCCATGCTTATATCTATAAACATAATACTTTCTCCCGGTTCGTCATTGCCGCAAAAAGACTATAAAATTTATTTATAAATAGCGTGGCCGCCGAACTGATGCCGCAGCGCCGCAAGCATTCTGGCGGCGAATGAATTTTCCTGCCTCGACCTGAACCTCATAAATACCGAATCCGCTAAAACCGGTGCGGGAACGGCTTTGTCTATCGCTTCTTTCAGCGTCCATCTTCCCTCGCCGGAATCATCGACGATAGGTTTAAGATTATTAAGTTCGGGGTCTTCTTTAAGGGCGTTATGCGCAAGCTCGAGAAGCCATGACCTCACAACCGACGCATGATTCCATAGATCTGAAACCTTCTCCAGATTAATATCGAAATCGCTTGACTTCATTATCTCGAACCCTTCCGCATAAGCCTCCATCATACCGTATTCTATGGCGTTATGAACCATTTTAACAAAATGCCCCGAACCGTGGGGACCCACATGCAGATAACCGTCTTCCGGCGCAAGCGTTTTAAAAATCGGCTCGCAGTACTTGAAAGTTTCATCGTCCCCGCCTATCATAGAGCAGTACCCGTTTTTTAAGCCCCAAATGCCCCCGCTTGTCCCGCAGTCCATAAATTTAATTCCTTTTTCGCCGCAGAGTTTGGCTCTTCTTATAGAATCTTTATAGTACGAATTGCCGCCGTCTATAATTATGTCGCCTTTTTGCGTATATTGCAAAACCTCGTTAAGCATATCGTCTGTAGGCTGACCGCTGGGAACCATAAGCCATACGACTCTCTGGGCGGTCAGTTTTCCTGCGAATTCTTTAACTGAGTTCGAACCGATTGCTCCTTTATTTATAACCATCTCTTCTTTGGAAACTGTCCTGTTAAAGACAACGACCCTGTGTCCGCCCTCTAAAAGTCTTAATGCCATATTCATTCCCATCTTCCCGAGACCGATCATTCCAATTTCCATTTTGTAATCTCCTATCTTAAAATCCTGCTTATTATTTAGAACCGTTATTGCTAAAACTCTTGCCCACTTCCCTTATGATATCGAGCGGGATCGGCATTACCATCGTCGTATTGTTCGTTGAAGAAATTTCATTTAATGTTTGAAGATAACGAAGCTGAAGCGCCATAGGATTTTCCGATATAATTTTAGCGGCGTCGCTAAGTCTCTGCGCCGCTTGAAATTCGCCGTCGGCATTGATTATTTTTGCCCTTCTATCTCTTTCCGCCTCCGCCTGCCTTGCCATGGCTCTTTGCATATCCTGCGGCATGTCTATCTGCTTAAGTTCTACCACCGTAACCTTAATGCCCCATGGTCCCGTGTGTTTATCGAGTATATCCTGAATCTCCGTATTTATTTTTTCTCTTTCGGATAAAAGTTTATCGAGTTCTCCCTCGCCGCATACGCTTCTTAAAGTTGTCTGGGCAAGCTGGGATACCGCATAATTATAGTCGTAAACCTGAACTATGGCATTTAGCGGATCGACAACCTTATAATAAACCACCGCGCTGATTTTTAGCGTTACATTATCCTTCGTAATAACATCCTGAGGCGGAACATCAAGGGTAATTATCCTTAAAGTTACCCTGACCATTCTATCGATAACGGGCCATAAAAGTATCAATCCCGGACCTTTAACCCTAATTGCCCGGCCCAATCTAAAAATAACTGCCCTATCATATTCGTTTATTATTCTAACGGCATTTAAAATTATAATAATTGCAACAATTATTATAATGGCAAAAAAAATTGCACTGGTATCCATACTTCCTCCTGATTAAATAATTAAGCTGTCATTTTATAGTTTCAAAAGGCTTAACCCTAAGCCTTAGCCTGCTATCGATATCGATTATAACCGCCTTTGAGCCCTTTAATATTTCATAGTCCGAATAAGCTGTCCATAATTCGCCGTTAATAAGAATCTTTCCTTCCCCTCCCGCTTTAATATCCCGGGTAACCTCGCAGGCCTCGTTGATTAAGGTAGCCCCTCCCACTTTTACTTTTGTTCTATATGCTTTGTACCCTAAGTAAACAAAAATCGATACAAAAACCGTCAGGGTAATGTAAGTGGGTAAAACAATCCTTATAAAAAACCCGGGGACAGCCGGCATAACCGAAAAAAGAATTACCGTCCCTACGACAAAAAAAATTGCGCCCGCGGCCGTAAAAACGCCATAGCTCATTGCAAAAAAATCTGTGATAACAAATATAAAAGCTAAAAATATTAAAACATCGGCAAAATAAACCATAAATTTAAACTCCCCATAAAATATGCATCTATTGACCTAACCGAAATTACAATGCTTTAAAATATAAATCCCTTATCTTTTTCATATCTTCCCATGTTTCTCTTTTGGCGTTAGGATTTCTTAATAGATAGGACGGATGATACGACGGTATTACGGTTATGCCGCCGTAATCGAATTCCTTTCCTCTAACCGCCGATATCGTTCCTTTATCCTGCCCTATAATAAACTCCGTCGAAAATTTTCCAAGCGTGCAGATTATTTTCGGCTTTATTATTTTAATCTGTTCTTTTAAAAACGGGGAGCATTGCTTTATTTCCTCCTCGAAAGGATTTCTATTTTGGGGAGGCCTGCATTTGATTATATTGGCTATATAAACATCTTCCCTTTTGAGATTTATCGATTCGATTATTTTCGTTAAAAGCTGTCCCGCCCTGCCCACAAAAGGTCTTCCCGTATTATCTTCTTCCGCTCCCGGGGCTTCTCCTATAAACATAAGCTTGCTTTCGGGACTTCCTTCTCCGAAAACTATATTTTTCCGCGTTTCGCTTAACTTACACTTCACGCATTTGTTTACGCTTACATCTTTTAAAAATTTTAACGAGGCGCTTTTATCCGGCGGCATGCCATGTTTTGAATTAGATTCGCTTTTATTTCTCATATTGCTATTATCATCAGATATTGCAGCAGGTTTAATAGATACTGCAGATATTATTGTAGATTCGGATAGCGCGGATTCGGATATGGCCATTCCTACTGTAAAATATTCTTTATAATATTCTATGAAGGATTTTATATCTCTAAAAAACTGGGGCGAATCTAAATCGGAAACGGGATCCATTATATTATTAACCCTCATTTTATAGCCTTATTATAGTCTTAACCGCCGCGCCGCTATTAAAACTTATTATTACTATATGATATCGATACATTAAATTGGAAAAATGGTCAGAAAACTAAAGGGTCAGCCCTATACGAAATGCCTCTAAATTATCTTTAGCCCCCTTGCCCGCCGATAAGATATTTTCTATCACAACTTTACTTATCGGCATATCGGTTTTAGTAAACAAAACGCCCAAAGCAATAATATTTCTTTGCGTAAGTGAATTAAAATTACCAAGAGAAATTTCGTCAAAATCATAAAAGAATATCTTGCCGGTTATTTTTTCCAGTTCATAAGTAATATAAGAAAGCTCAGGATAAGAGGTTTGCCCCATCCTCACGCTGATAGGCGGGTGCGGCATTT
>JAJYQZ010000094.1 GCA_021794335.1 bacterium | reverse complement strand
AAACGACGGTAAAAAACAGATAGGAACCGGGTTTTTCTTTTCAATGGGGCATTCGACTGTCGTTCTGGGGATGGCGGTAGGAGTTGTGCTTTCCGCTTCCTTTATGTCCAAAAATGTAAATTGGCTGGGGCATATAGGGGCGGTTATAGGCACCAGTATTTCTGCCACTTTTTTATATATTATCGCCATAATGAATATTGCGGTTTTAATAAGCATTGTAAGGGCTTATAACGATATAACGGCAAAAAAGAAGCCCGATAAGGACATCGATAATGAAATGTCAAAGTTAGGGTTTATGAACAAGTATTTTAAAAGGTTTTATAACTCGATAAAATCAAGTTATCAAATGTATCCAATAGGATTTTTATTCGGATTAGGTTTCGATACCGCTACCGAGATATTGCTTTTAGGCATAACAGTTTCGGCAGCTTTAAACGGTAAACCTATTTTAGTTGTGTTAATTTTACCTTTTCTATTTGCTTCCGGAATGATGTTTTTGGATTCGACCGATGGAGTGGTCATGCTTTTTGCTTATAAATGGGCATTTGTAAGCCCTGCCGAGAAGATTCGCTATAACATCTCCATTACAAGTTTATCTATTTTTCTTGCCTTGATAATTGGAACAATCGAGTGGCTTCAGGTGGCGGCTTTAGAATTGGGCTATAAAAAAGGAGTTTGGGAAGCGGTTGCAAAATTAAGCTTTTCCGAAATTGGCGCAATTATTGCGATATTATTTGTTATATTTTGGGGAGGCTTTATCTTTGCGCATAAGGTTATGGCTAAAGCCGGTTCATTGAGAGACGTTTACCCCGAATAAGGCATCGGTATTCGACGATAAATTTTAGAAATACGTAAGAAAATATAAATATATCTTAACTCACCGTTAGAAATTTTTTTTCTGGATTCCTGCGTAAGCAGGAATGACAATACGAGGATTTAAGATTTCACCTAAAAGGTGTCCATTTCCGCCTGCATCAAAGACATGCTTTGATAAACGCAGACGGAAATATCGCGAAAGCGGGAATCCATTGTTTATAACTTTTTGAATCAATTTTTATAGTTTCTAACGGTGAGTTAAGGATATAATATAAGGTAATTATAAAAGATTTGGCGCTAAAATATGATAACATATAAGTGTCAATGAAACTGAAATCTTTTGAATTCATTACTAAATCCGAAAACAAAACAAGGCTTTTTCTTAAAAAATTCTGTTGAAAAAACAGCCATGTTTTTTTGTCTAAGATGCAAGATAAAAAAATATATAATCACCTATTTTTTTTTAATATTCAAGAAAATATTTTAGAATGTCTGATAATAACTTGTCTTTAGTGGAAGTACTTAAAAAAATCAAATTGGAATATGAAGAAGCTATTGTTAGCGGCGGCAACGAGGCAACTTTATCTTTAATACGCTCAAAGAAATTAATATCGCATCTCCATGAATACATTAAAAGAGAGTTAATAAATAACGGTGTTTCGGCGAACAAAATATGCCCTCCGTTAAATCAAACCTCACCGGAATTAAAGGTTTTGCAGGCTTTCTAAAAGAGAAGAATCAAGATATTATGGTTCTTCCTTTTTCGCCATTGTCAGAGACTATAACCGAAGGTGTGTTAAAGGGTGACGTCGATAAATATGGCAAAGAAAACTTAAATAAAAGCCTTTGTATAAATTTAAGGAGCCAGTTAAGCAGTTTAAGTAAAAATTTCGATACACTTTACGAAAGAACTTTTGCCGAACCCTTGAATTTACATCTTAGATTTCCCAAAATGGTGATGGGTGAAATTTATATGGTGCCATTATATGCTTATGATACCGTTGCAATAAAACAAAGAAAATTAAACTTTACAGGGAAATTGGCAATTGTTAAGTATTTTCGTGCCTTTCAGGAATTAAATGGAAGGAAAAATTTCAATTCCGATTTTCACAAATATGAAAGAGTTTGCCTGTTAATTGTGGATTTTATGCAAGATACTCCAGCTATAATAGACTCTATAAATAATCTCGCATCACTTGGTTTTATAAATAAGGAGGACATCAAAGCATTCAAAATCGAAAATCTCACGATAAATAATTTTATTCGAGATATTTTGGATACTTATAAAAGTAGGCATGGTACTTTATCTCTTTTAAGTTAAAGCAAGGTTGATATTAGGTTGGCTCATTTTTTAAGCCAAATTAGCTTATCAGGCATGCTTTGTTTAGTCAACGCCTTCTATTCCATATGCTTCCATTAAAAAATTGTCTATATTTTCTTTATCTTCTTCATTTTCCAAATATAACCAATTTTCTTCGGATAAATCGGGAATGCCGAATCTTTCTATAAAATTTTTCTGATAGCATTGGTAATCCCCCTCTATTTCCACACTCGTTTTTTTAATGTAATAATGCATAATTTTTGAATTTAAAATCTTTTGAACGGCTTTTATATGGTCATTACAAAATATGGCATAGCCGTTGCAAAATAGATTACCTAAGGTATCATCAAGTATAAATAACGGCTTTTTGGAAAAGGTTTTTGTATATAGCCTGGGACCGCAAAAATTCATGCCTTGCGTTCTGCCCCAGGCATACCATTCTGGATAAGTTTTCTTTCCTCTATCCCTTTTTGCCAGCTCTAATCTAACCGCCATCAAATATTTATAGGCCTGCGGAAAATTACTTTTAATGTAAGTTTCTTTCATTACCTTATATGTTTGAGTGCCGTTGCTGCCGAAATTTTTGTCTTGTTCAAAGAGATTAGATTCCTGCCTGCCATATATTGCATGATTTATATTTGCCTTAAGATATGGAAATATTATTCGTCTTCTTGAAGACAATATATCATTTTGTTCCTTTATTTCTGGTATTTTTATAACTTTTCTAGTTATTTCTTTTTCTATTTTATATTCTTTTTCGTTAAATTTGGCTATGCAAAGTTCAGGATGAACTTCATAAGCGTCATCAGGCGCATGCAAATTCATGCCAATTGTGGCGGAGCGACTAAAGTTTTCATCCAGCCCTTCTGCTTCTACAAAAAAAATATTATCTTTTAATGTTGCTATTCCTACCTTAATGTTGCATTTTTTGCCTAACGGGATTCCGGTAGATTCAATTTTCTTTATATTTAAAAAATCTTTTTCCGGCAAAAGCCTCCATTTTTTATCATCTAACCATGAAAAATAATATTTGCCGAAATTTAAATCGTTCAACCTGTTTAATTCTTTTTTATCTTCTACATAATAGTATTTAAAATGATGCTTATTGCAAGATTTTTCTAAAAATGTTATAGCCGTATATGTTTGGGCATTTTCGAATAGTTTTAAATGATTAAAATTCAATATCTTTGTTATTGCCCCTGTATTTTTTAAATAAGCTCTTAAATTAAAGCCAGCAATGGAGGTAAAATAGTTGTTAGGCGTTATATAGCATAGTTTTCCGTCATTTTTTAAATGATCACAACCTACCTCGAAAAATGGAAAATATAAATTAAAATTTCCCTTTCCAATAGAATTCCATTTTTCTGGCAGGGTAAATTTATATTCTTGATGCAAATCCTGGATCCTGACATACGGGGGATTACTGATAATAAAATCAAAGTTGCCATTTTCCGGCGTTTTTTTAAAAATATTTTGCCAACCGGAATGCAAACTATTTCCTGCGGCTATATTGAAATCTATAATTTCTTTATCTTCGCCGTTCAAAAGCAAATATAAACTAAGTATTACTTTTGTTCGCTTAACGGCATAATCAAGAATATCTATCCCATATAAATATTTTTCTATTAAATATGCAAGACTTAATTTTTTATCTATTAAGGTCGGTTTCGCCAGTTTTGCGAACTGCCGATCTGCGATTTCCTTAAGCCTTTTTAACGCACATAGCAGGAAAATGCCTGAACCGCAAGCGGGGTCGCAAAAATAACCGATTTTATCTATGGTGTTTTGTACCATATAATTCACTATATATGCGGGGGTATATACCGCCCCGTTTAGTTGAACATCGTTCTTAGGTATAAGAAGTTCAAAAATAAGTTCTACACTTGTTACATCAATATTAAAATTGCCGTTTACCAGATAGGCAAATACAAACGAATCGCTTTTTTTAAATTCGAGTTCTTTGATGATTATATTCCTGACCTGTTTTATATTATTTTTGTATAAGAAATATTTGACGATGCCGGATTCTATTTCTTCAATAGAGGCTTTCTTTATAAGTTCCGCAACCGTCTGGGGCGTTATATTTCGGCCTTGTGCCATTGCTTTATTTTTAGGCAGGCTTTGTTGGATGGAAAAATCGGACGGTTGCCCATTTTTATTTTTTTTAATCGTTCGAGTAACGGGAAGCATCGTAGTTTACCGGTTTAAATTTTGTTTATTAGAAGTTTCATAGAATTATCAATATACTGAAATAACGGTTTTAGTATTTATTATTATATCATCGAAGAAAAATTATTTTAAGGTTTTTATTTAGGTCTTTTTTTTAATAAATTGACGAATGGGCTATAAAGTTATATCATAGAACAATGTAAAATATATTGTGTAATTTTCCAATGGGCATATAAACGCATGTCGTTTTATGTCCTATATAATATAAATATAATTTTAAAAAAGGAGATGATGAATGAAATATGTTATTCAGGTGGCGAACGGGACGATAATGCCCGGCCTTTTGATGAATGTTATGAAAAACCTTAGCGCGATAGAAGGAACGGAAGAAATAAATGTCGTAATCTTCGGCCCCGCCGTTGTTTCGCTTCTTCATCACACGCAGCTTAAGGAGCAATTGAGGGCAGCGCTTACTAATAAAACCAATATTTATGTCTGCCGCAATGCTATGAATATGTTCGATTTAAAAGACGGGGATATTCCCGATTACGCAAAAATAGTTCCCGCAGGCGTGGAAAAAATTGCAAAGCTTACGAAAGAAGGGTGCGTTTATATAGCTCTTTAATTTAACCGGCAAGGAAAATATTAAAAAGTACGAGTATTAAGAATATTGCTTAATTATATCGTTAAAATTATATCGTTAAGAATAAATATTAAATGGTTTATACGCGGGTTGGCATATGTTTGCCAACCCTCTTTTTTTAAATTGAAAATTTATCGGGATACCGGCGGATTTTAAAATGAGCAATCTTGCGCAGCCCCCTAAGGGGACGAGGGATTTTTTGCCCGAAGAGATGATATTAAGAAGGAAGGTTATGGAAACCATAAGGGAGTGCTTTGTCCTTTACGGTTTCGTCGAGATAGATTCTCCCGTCTTCGAATATTTCGAACTTCTTTCAAGGAAATGCGGCGAGGAAATAGAAAAGGAGATATACACTTTCGAGGATAAAGCCAAAAGAAAATTAGGCCTCAGGTTCGAATTTACCTCTCCGTTAGGAAGGTATTATGCGACAAACAGGGAAAAACTTACTAAACCGTTTAAAAGATATACAATCGGCAAAGTATATAGATATGAAAACCCTCAGACCGGAAGATACAGGGAGTTTTATCAGGCGGATGCCGATATAATAGGCTCTTATTCCATGAATGTGGAGCTTGAACTATTGGACTTGGCGATATTTACGCTTACAAAATTAGAAATGGGCAGTTACGAAATTATTTTAAACAACAGAAAACTCCTTGACGGAATTGTTAGCGCCGCCGGAATCGGCGAAGGCAAAAAAGACGCGGCGCTCAGGGCGCTGGATAAAACCGCAAAAATCGGGGAAGGCGGAGTAATAAAAGAGTTTAAAGAAAACGGGATTAACGAAGAAAATTACAGGTCTTTTATGGAATTTATCAAATTTGATAAAGGTTTAGCCGATATGGAAAAATTATCGATATTGAGCAAAAGACTCAATAAATCCGTTAAAGATGAGTTAGTTAAGAATCAAGCTATAGAAGGAGCCAAAGAGCTTTTATCTATATTAGAAAACGCAGGCGCTGTCGGTTTAGACTTTATAAAATACGACCCTCTTTTAGTCAGGGGGCTGGGTTATTATACGGGTCCTATTTTTGAAATAAAATCTAAGGATTTAAGCATCGGAAGTTTTGCGGCCGGCGGAAGATACGATAATTTGGTAGAGCTCTACGGCGCCCGTCCGGAAGGCGCCTGCGGAATATCTTTCGGCGTAGAAAGAATTATAGATATTATAATGCAAAGAGATGAAAAAGCTCTTCAATTCCTGCATTCGCCCGTTAAATTATATATCGTTTATTTAAGCGAAAATGAAAGGTTATATGCTTACAAAGCTGCTAAAACCCTTCGTTTAAAGGGAATAAGCGTGGAGTTATCCGTTTCGGCTTCTCCAAATATTTCAAAAGAGATTAAATATGCGGATAAGAAAAAGATAGAATATGTGGCTATAATAGGCGAAAAAGAGGCCGATGAAAAGAAATTAACCGTAAAAAATATAAAAACGAGAGAAGAAAAGCTTATAACCTTAGAAAAGTTGATTAAATTGTTAAACAATAATTATATATAAATATCCTATCGAAATGTCCGAATATATAAAAACGGTTTTTTTAGATATCGGCAGCGTATTGCTCACCAACGGCTGGGACAGAAAATCAAGAAAACTCGCCTCGGCTAAATTTAATTTAGATTGCGAAGATTTTGAAGCAAGGCATGAAGATTTATTTGCTCTGTATGAAGAAGGCAAAGTTTCTTTGGATTATTATCTTG
>JAJYQZ010000347.1 GCA_021794335.1 bacterium | reverse complement strand
TTACTTGGAAAAACAACGATGTTGAAAGTTTATAAGAGCTTCGTTCGTCGTAATTTTCATCAAATCCCGCGCCATAATAAAAGCGCATAAATTGTTGTAGAAAAGATTATCTCTAAGCGCTTTTATTCTGTCACGTGATTTGAATACAAAAATTGCTCCTCACTTCGCAAAACAATTATTGTAATCGTTTGCCTGTTAATCCTGCATCGTGCAAGGCAACGGTCGCGCCAAAATCAAAAAGCCGATTTTGTCACGACCGTTGCGTAATCCCCAAGGCAAACGACTTTATCCGTTCGTGCTATACGGTCTTTTTTGCTTAAAAATGTCTTTTATATTTATTCTTTTTCTTTTTTTCAACCCCCTCAAACAATTAGCAAAGGGGGATTGAAAAAAAGAAAAAAATAAAAAAAAAATTATAAAAAAAATTATTAATAAAAAAAATCAAATCAAATTTTAAATTGGAGGTCAAAATGGAAGCAATTAAAACAAATTTTATGGGCTTATCGTTAATCGTTTTAGATTTAGGAATTATCTTTTACAACTTAACCTTATTAATTCATTTAATTTAATTAATTTTAAAGCCTGAGGAAGCAGGCAAAGGAGAAGAAAAATGAAAATCGAAATCATTGAAACATTTATTAATATGGCAATCGAAGAAATGAACGAAGAAGTAATAAATAAAGATTTGCTTATGGATAGATATATTAAAGCATATCTTGTCGAAAAGATAACGCAAAAAAGCGTAAATTATCCTGAATTTTTAAATCTTCAATTCAAAGACCAAAGAGACTTTGACAAATTCAATAAAAACCTGCAAGGCGAAATATACCGCCTATTTCTTACCTTAACAAGAGCCGCAAGAAATTACAAGCCTTTAAGCAAAACCAAAATTGAGCATAAATTAGAAAAAGCGGTAATAAGCTACCTTGATTTAAAAAACTGTTATACATCGTCTTTAAATGCCGTTGTTTCACAAGACGGAAAACATACCGAATTAATGGATTTAATACCTGCTAAATCTTGGAAAACCTATAACGAAAGCGCCGGAATGTTTGACGATGAAGACATCGACGCCGAAGAAGAAATAATAAATATAAAACCGAAATATAACAAAAGACAACCAGCGCAGGCGGAAACGGAAAACCTGCAAATGGCTTTTGGTTTTTAATTTTGATATTAATTTTAAAAGCCCCTCGAAAGAGGGGCAAAGGAGAAGAAAAAATGAAATTGAGAACTATATTGAATTGGGCTAAAAAAGATGAAACCATAAAACAGATGATAGATTTTTACAGCGATAGGTTCTTAGGAGAGGTTCTCGGCATAGACGATTTATACGATGAAGAACTTGACCTTAAAAATATTAATGATACCCATGCTAAAGAATTTTTAAAGTTCTTTAAAACTGAAATGTATAAAAGGGGAACAAAAGATTTTTTAAGGGATAAGGAATACCCTGAACCAAATTACGCAGGTTTTTATTATCTTTAATAGCAATAAATAATATAAAAGCCCCTCGAAAGAGGGGCAGGAGGCAATTATGAAAACGGCAACGAAAGAATATATTGAATGGACGGAAACAATAGTTTTTTTTAGTTTATTAATGACAGCTTTATTATTTATTTAATTTTAAAGGAGACTTATATTATGGATACGATAGAAAAAGAAATATTAGAAATAGCAATACATAAAAGCGGTAAAGATTTTTATAATTTCTTAAATATTTTATTAAAAAAGATAAACAATGACAGATTAAAAGCGGTTATCGCAATAAAAAAAGAAGAAATAAAAAAAGCAAAACGGGAACAGCAAGCGGCAATTTATAATTTGGAATTAAAAAGAACACTAAAGGAATATTTAAGAAAAAATGAAGTTAAAGAATATATAAGGCTATGTAGTCATAATACTTATATCGAAATTTAATCAAACTTCGCTATATATAATAAGGGAGAAAATCGGGCGGCAGCGTCAGCGGGCCGCTCCCCTGACCGACGGTTTAACAGACCGGATAACCGATTTTCTCTTTATTATTTTTATTTGAATATTTTTTGAATTAATGTATAATTTAAGCAGGAGACAAACAATGAACGATTTAAAATTTATAGTAGAAATTATCGTTATTATAGTGAGCGCTGCGGGTTCTATTATAGCCCTTATGGCGCATATAGACAGGAAAATCGATACAATGCGCAACGAAATCAAGGAAGACAACAGGGAAATCAGGAAGTATATTTTTGATTATATGGGCAGTAAAAAAGAAAAACAGAATTGTTAAAATAATTTTTTAGATAACACGAGCCCGCGAAACCCGCGGGCTTTTTTATTTTATTATGATTTAATTCATATTAAAAAGCAAAAACCCCGGCGGCGCCGGCCGCCTTCGGCGGCAATTTTTACCAGTTAATTCTTCGTATTGCATAAAATCCCCCTTATCGTTATTCGGCATTTTTAAATTTACCGGGCGCGCCGGATTCGCCGTCCAGCCGAAACCGTCCCCGGTCCGAAAGACAGGCAGAGGACATTCCGTTTTTATCCTATTTTTTTGGAAAAGATAACCGCTTAGGCGAAATAGAGCGCCGCCGTTCCGCAAGCTTCACGCCGGCGGGTTGTAAGGCAAAAATTTCACAGGCGGTTTAATGGAGAATTTGACAGTCGGGGAACGGAGAAACTTAATAACCGGACGTGCAACCGATTTATTTTTTTGACTTCGATTTATATTTCGTTATCCCCGCCTATCAAATTCTCCCTTTTTAAACCGCCTGCCGGAGAATTACGACAGGTTTGCTCACAGGCGTTAACGAAGAGTATTGATAACTTGGAAAGATATCTAATAACGTCCGTCCTGTGACCAAACCTATCGAATTCTCCTTGAAATTTTTTTTGCGGCGGCGACGGCTCGAAATTCAAAACCTTCCGAAAAAACGGGCGCAAAATTATTTTTGTATGGGGCTGTCCTCTGGGGGCGTTTTTTAATTGTGATTTTGCGCCCGTTTTTTCTCCCTCCAAATTTCGAGCCAGCAAGCTTTGAATAACTACTTATTGAGTGAAGTAAAGACGACGCTCCGTCGAAACTTCGTTTCATTAAAACAGTGACTATCGTGCGGCGTTCATAATATCAGCATTATTCAATTCGTTCTTACTTGGAAAAACAACGATGTTGAAAGTTTATAAGAGCTTCGTTCGTCGTAATTTTCATCAAATCCCGCGCCATAATAAAAGCGCATAAATTGTTGTAGAAAAGATTATCTCTAAGCGCTTTTATTCTGTCACGTGATTTGAATACAAAAATTGCTCCTCACTTCGCAAAACAATTATTGTAATCGTTTGCCTGTTAATCCTGCATCGTGCAAGGCAACGGTCGCGCCAAAATCAAAAAGCCGATTTTGTCACGACCGTTGCGTAATCCCCAAGGCAAACGACTTTATCCGTTCGTGCTATACGGTCTTTTTTGCTTAAAAATGTCTTTTATATTTATTCTTTTTCTTTTTTTCAACCCCCTCAAACAATTAGCAAAGGGGGATTGAAAAAAAGAAAAAAATAAAAAAAAAATTATAAAAAAAATTATTAATAAAAAAAATCAAATCAAATTTTAAATTGGAGGTCAAAATGGAAGCAATTAAAACAAATTTTATGGGCTTATCGTTAATCGTTTTAGATTTAGGAATTATCTTTTACAACTTAACCTTATTAATTCATTTAATTTAATTAATTTTAAAGCCTGAGGAAGCAGGCAAAGGAGAAGAAAAATGAAAATCGAAATCATTGAAACATTTATTAATATGGCAATCGAAGAAATGAACGAAGAAGTAATAAATAAAGATTTGCTTATGGATAGATATATTAAAGCATATCTTGTCGAAAAGATAACGCAAAAAAGCGTAAATTATCCTGAATTTTTAAATCTTCAATTCAAAGACCAAAGAGACTTTGACAAATTCAATAAAAACCTGCAAGGCGAAATATACCGCCTATTTCTTACCTTAACAAGAGCCGCAAGAAATTACAAGCCTTTAAGCAAAACCAAAATTGAGCATAAATTAGAAAAAGCGGTAATAAGCTACCTTGATTTAAAAAACTGTTATACATCGTCTTTAAATGCCGTTGTTTCACAAGACGGAAAACATACCGAATTAATGGATTTAATACCTGCTAAATCTTGGAAAACCTATAACGAAAGCGCCGGAATGTTTGACGATGAAGACATCGACGCCGAAGAAGAAATAATAAATATAAAACCGAAATATAACAAAAGACAACCAGCGCAGGCGGAAACGGAAAACCTGCAAATGGCTTTTGGTTTTTAATTTTGATATTAATTTTAAAAGCCCCTCGAAAGAGGGGCAAAGGAGAAGAAAAAATGAAATTGAGAACTATATTGAATTGGGCTAAAAAAGATGAAACCATAAAACAGATGATAGATTTTTACAGCGATAGGTTCTTAGGAGAGGTTCTCGGCATAGACGATTTATACGATGAAGAACTTGACCTTAAAAATATTAATGATACCCATGCTAAAGAATTTTTAAAGTTCTTTAAAACTGAAATGTATAAAAGGGGAACAAAAGATTTTTTAAGGGATAAGGAATACCCTGAACCAAATTACGCAGGTTTTTATTATCTTTAATAGCAATAAATAATATAAAAGCCCCTCGAAAGAGGGGCAGGAGGCAATTATGAAAACGGCAACGAAAGAATATATTGAATGGACGGAAACAATAGTTTTTTTTAGTTTATTAATGACAGCTTTATTATTTATTTAATTTTAAAGGAGACTTATATTATGGATACGATAGAAAAAGAAATATTAGAAATAGCAATACATAAAAGCGGTAAAGATTTTTATAATTTCTTAAATATTTTATTAAAAAAGATAAACAATGACAGATTAAAAGCGGTTATCGCAATAAAAAAAGAAGAAATAAAAAAAGCAAAACGGGAACAGCAAGCGGCAATTTATAATTTGGAATTAAAAAGAACACTAAAGGAATATTTAAGAAAAAATGAAGTTAAAGAATATATAAGGCTATGTAGTCATAATACTTATATCGAAATTTAATCAAACTTCGCTATATATAATAAGGGAGAAAATCGGGCGGCAGCGTCAGCGGGCCGCTCCCCTGACCGACGGTTTAACAGACCGGATAACCGATTTTCTCTTTATTATTTTTATTTGAATATTTTTTGAATTAATGTATAATTTAAGCAGGAGACAAACAATGAACGATTTAAAATTTATAGTAGAAATTATCGTTATTATAGTGAGCGCTGCGGGTTCTATTATAGCCCTTATGGCGCATATAGACAGGAAAATCGATACAATGCGCAACGAAATCAAGGAAGACAACAGGGAAATCAGGAAGTATATTTTTGATTATATGGGCAGTAAAAAAGAAAAACAGAATTGTTAAAATAATTTTTTAGATAACACGAGCCCGCGAAACCCGCGGGCTTTTTTATTTTATTATGATTTAATTCATATTAAAAAGCAAAAACCCCGGCGGCGCCGGCCGCCTTCGGCGGCAATTTTTACCAGTTAATTCTTCGTATTGCATAAAATCCCCCTTATCGTTATTCGGCATTTTTAAATTTACCGGGCGCGCCGGATTCGCCGTCCAGCCGAAACCGTCCCCGGTCCGAAAGACAGGCAGAGGACATTCCGTTTTTATCCTATTTTTTTGGAAAAGATAACCGCTTAGGCGAAATAGAGCGCCGCCGTTCCGCAAGCTTCACGCCGGCGGGTTGTAAGGCAAAAATTTCACAGGCGGTTTAATGGAGAATTTGACAGTCGGGGAACGGAGAAACTTAATAACCGGACGTGCAACCGATTTATTTTTTTGACTTCGATTTATATTTCGTTATCCCCGACTGTCAAATTCTCCCTTTTTAAACCGCCTGACGGGGAATTATGACAGGTTTGCTCACAGGCGTTGACGAAGAGTATTGATAACTTGGAAAGACGTCTCATAACGTCCGTCCTGTGACCAAACCTATCAAATTCCCCTTGAAATTTTTTTCCGGCGGCGATCGCTCGGGACAAACCTGTTCCGAAAATCGGCGCAAAATTATTTTTGTATGGGGCTGTCCTCTGGGGGCGTTTTTAATTGTGATTTTGCGCCGATTTTCTCCCTTATGTCCCGAGCCGGCAAGCTTTGAATAACTACTTATTAAAAACCTTAGAGTCTCCGCTACGCTCCGACAGAAGCAGGGGCGGGCGCAAAAAGCAAAGATGCCCGCCCCGTTGTAATTATTTATTAGAGCAGGGGCAAAACTTTTTGAAAAAAGTTTTTCCCCTGACCCCTTTTCAAAAACTTTTATTTTTTGGGGGGCTTTCTTTCGTTTTCTCGCCGCAGAAATAAGAAAGAAAGCCCCCCAAACCCCCAAAGAAAGAAAAAGGCTCGGGTTTGGCTACCTTTTTGTTTTTAATTTATAGGCAGTATAGACCGCCTTGCTTGCCCGACTGCATTATAGATTAAATTTTACGTTTATAGACGGGCAAGCTCGGAGCGGCGGATTATGTTAGTGGAAAGATTATAAAAAGCCTGATTAAAGAATGAATTATTGGCAAATTTTAGCTTTATAGAAAAACATTACAGGCGGGCATTTTAGCATAATTATAACGGCAACTTCGCTATTTATATATAAGGAACGGTAAAGAGGATATGAAAATGAAAAAGATAAAAGAAGATG
>JAJYQZ010000199.1:4606-6705 GCA_021794335.1 bacterium | reverse complement strand
GACAGGGAGGGTGAAGCTATAGCATGGAATATTAAAGAAATCATCGATACCATTAAAGGCAAAAAACCTGATGTGAAAAGGGTTCTTTTTAACGAAATAACAAAAGACGCTATAAAAAATGCTATAAAAAATCCTACTTCTTTGAATGAGCCAATGTATGAATCCCAAAAAGCGAGGAGAATTTTAGACAGGCTCGTCGGCTATAATCTTAGCCCGTTTTTATGGGAAAAGGTGCGCAGAGGACTTTCGGCGGGCAGGGTTCAATCGGTTGCTTTATATTTGATTGCCGAAAGGGAAAAGGAAATAAAGGGTTTTAAAAAAGAAGAGTTTTGGACTGTAACCGCGCTTTTTGATATAAAAGAAAATAAAATCATAAGCATAGAGTGCGAACTTTTTAAAATTAACGGAAAAGAACCTAAAATCAAAAATGAGGAAGAGGTTTCGGGATTAAAAGAAAAACTATTAAAAACGGATAACTATAAAATAGAGGAGATAGGCAAAAAACAATCGTCCAGAAAGCCTCCTCTTCCGCTTATTACAAGCACGCTCCAGCAGGAAGCCGCTAAAATTTTGAGATTTCCCGTTAAAAAAACAATGACGATAGCCCAGAAGCTTTATGAAGGAGTGGAACTGGGGGCGGTGGAAGGGGTAAGCAATAAACCGTTGGGTCCGGTCGGTCTTATAACTTATATGAGAACGGATTCGACCAGAATATCCGGGATGTCCGCCGCCGCGGCCAAAAATTTTATAGAAAATTCATTCGGTAAAGAATATTTAAACAAAAACGAATTTAATAAGGGAAAGGGGAAAGCAGGGAAGATACAGGACGCGCACGAAGCGATAAGGCCTACCGATGTTTTATTGACGCCTAAAAAAATTAAAGAATATCTAACCCCTGACGAATACAAACTATATAATCTAATATGGACTTATTTCGTGGCCTCGCTTATGAGCGAAAGCATATACGACCAATACAGCATACTTATAAAGGGCATCTATAACATATCGGAGGCGCCCGCCCATCGAAGCGGTGCTTTGATGAGCGCCGGAGATGCGCAAGCCGATAAAAATACCATATATACCTTTAAAACGACGGAGAGCGTTTTAAATTTTGACGGATTCCAAAAAGTAATAAATGAATCTGCGGTTGGCACAAGTTCAAATATTAAAGCCAAATCTGACGGCGAAGGGCTGGAAGATGCCGAAGAATCCCATAGTTCCATATTAAAAATTTTTGCGCTTCTTACGAAAGGCGACCCCGCCGATATAAAAAAGGTTGATACTTTTCAGCATTTTACTTCACCTCCGCCCAGATACACCGAGGCAACATTAGTAAAAGCCTTAGACGAAAACGGCATCGGCAGGCCGTCCACATATCAAAGCATCATTGCAAACATCAAAAATAAAGATTATGTGGCTATGACGACGGAATCGGCGGATGCCTCAAAAAAAGGCGGTTCCACGCAAAAGTTTAAGCCTACCGAATTGGGAATGACGGTTTCGGATATTTTAAAAGCAGGTTTTTCCGATATCGTAGATTTAAAATTTACGGCAAATATGGAAGCGAAACTTGACGGGATCGAAAAGGGAGCAATGAGCAGGAAAGAGCTGCTGGCAAATTTTTACGACCAATTTATGAAAAGCTTTGGCGCCGCCAAAATGAACATTAAAAACATAAAGGGAACTTCGGAGCCCACGGATATAATTTGCGAAAAATGCGGGAAACCGATGGTAATAAAGATGGGGAGGTTCGGCAAGTTTCTGGCCTGCAGCGGATACCCCGAATGCAAAAACACGAAAGAGATTCCAAAAGAAAATGCGGAAGCCGGCGCGCAGGCGGATGAAACGGATGAAATATGCGAAAAATGCGGGAAACCGATGGTAATAAAAACGGGCAGATACGGCAAATTCCTTTCTTGCAGCGGATACCCCGAATGCAAAAATATAAAACCTATACCTGTTAAATATAATAAATCCAAAATTCCCTGCCCAACCGGCTGCGGCGGCTATTTAGTCGAAAAGCGGACAAAAAAAGGCCGAAAATTTTACGGATGCTCTAATTATCCAAAATGCGATTACGCGGCATGGACATTGCCAAA
>JAJYQZ010000199.1:0-4506 GCA_021794335.1 bacterium | reverse complement strand
AATCCAAAATTCCCTGCCCAACCGGCTGCGGCGGCTATTTAGTCGAAAAGCGGACAAAAAAAGGCCGAAAATTTTACGGATGCTCTAATTATCCAAAATGCGATTACGCGGCATGGACATTGCCAAAGCCGGCGGAAGGCGAGAATCCTTCCGATTAATAATTAAATATTAATGTAATAAATATCCTTAATCCTGCGTTAGAATTTATTATGATATACGGCAAATATTATTTTTCAATGTTAGATAATAACAAACCGGAAATTGCTATATCAAGTGATATCTTTAATTTTGCAATAGAAAATATTTAGATGTTTCTTTTATATGTAAATACTGGATTCCCGCTTCAGCGGGAATCCAGAAAATAAATTTCTATTGCAAAATTAAAGAATATTCATTTAATAGCGGGATTAATTTTTGAACGGGCAGTCCTAAAACATTTTCAAAAGAGCCTGCGTATGACTCCACAATCCCGTTATCATCTTGAATTCCATAACTTCCCGCCTTATCAAACGGGGGATATTTATTCAGATAATTTTTTATCTCGTTGTTATTTAGCGGCTTTACCTTGACGAAGGTTTTATCGTAAGCGGTTCTATAAACATTTTTAAGCTTGTTGAACAGGCTAACGCCTGTGTAAACCTCATGGGTTTTGCCTGAAAGTTCTTTTATCGTATTAAAGGCATCGTCAAAGTCTTTGGGTTTGCCGTAAACCGTTCCGTTTAGGCATATAACGGTATCGGAGCCTATTATAAAGTTATCGGGATAGTCTTCCTGCAAACTTTCCGCCTTCTTTAACGCAAGATCCTGAACAAAACGGCCGAGGGGCACGCTTCCGTCAAACTGCGGTTCCACTTGAAGCCTGTGATTTACGGCAATAAAACCCGCGCCTAATTGTTTAAGCAGAAATATTCTTCTTTCCGAAGACGATGCCAGTATTACCGGTTTTTTGCAGTATTCCACCTTAGGTTAATTTATTATCTTATTTATTATGTTATTATGCGGACTTAGCTTTCGGGGGGACGACTGCCGAATATTACGGTTCCAAGCCTTATTATAGTTGCGCCCTCCTCAATAGCTGCCTCAAAATCGCCCGATGTTCCCATCGAAAGGGTCGAAAGTTTTTCTTTATAAATGCCTTTATCGTTTATATCCTTAAGAAGTTCCCTTAAAGACTTAAAATATTTTCTATTATTTTTTTCCAAAGGCGGCATCGCCATAAGACCTTTTAGCCGGAGTCCCTGAAATTTATTTATTTCTTTGACCAAATTATATGTTTCATCTATTGTTGCGCCGTTTTTGGTCTTTTCACAGGCAAGGTTTACCTCGATTAAAATATCCGTAACGATATTTTGGGAAACCCCGCGGTTTTCAACGGCTTTCGCAAGCGGGACGCTGTCAACGGAATGAATTAAATCGACCTTTCCCGTTATATATTTAACCTTATTTTTTTGAAGATGCCCTATGATATGCCAGCGAAGGTCTTTATAGCCCGCAAGCAACTCAAACTTGGACAAAAACTCCTGAACATAGTTTTCCCCGAAAACCTTTATGCCGCAGTTAAACGCTTCCAGAATCTCCCCGGGGCTTCTCGTTTTAGACGCCGCCAAAATCGTTATATCCGAAAAATCGCGGCCGCTTTTTACGGCGGCGGTTTTTACTTTTTCATTTATATTTTTTATATTATCCGCTATTGCAAGAGAAGATTCCGGCATTTTTTAAAGCAGCCCCTTTGCCCTCAAATACGCCGCATTTACGGCCGAGTCCAAAACATATTTAATTCTTCCTTCTTCTAACTTTGCAAGTCCGTAAGCCGTCGTGCCGCCCGGGGATGTTACCATATCTTTAAGGTCTTTCGTGGAAGATTTCGAAAATTCCGGAGCGTCTAACAGAACAGCCGAACCAAGAAGCGTTTGAACCGACAAAGTCCTTGCCGCATTTCTCGGAAGGCCAAGTTTAATCCCCGCCTCGATAAGCCCTTCGGCAATTAAAAAAACATACGCGGGACCGCTCCCGCTTAAAGCGGTTACCGCATCGAAATATTTCTCCTCGATAACCACAACCTTTGAAGAGGTTTCCAATATTTCGGTTGCTATTTTTATATCTTCATCCGAAACATAATTATTGTAACATACCGCGCTCATCCCCTTCCCCACTAAGGAATTTATGTTCGGCATAATTCTAAATATTTTTATCGGGAAAATATTTTTCAGCATCCGGTTGAAAACCTCTTCCATAAAGTCAACCTTGACCCCGCCCGCCATCGAAATAAACATCGGAAAATTTCTGCTATTTTTAAACTCGTTCAAGGCCTGAGCAGAAACCTCGAGCACGCTTTCCACGGAATAGGGTTTGACGGCAATAAAAACTATATCGCAATTTTCTATAACCTCTCCTATGCTATTCAGCGGATTTACTCCCAAGGCATCCCTGACAAAATTTGACCGTTCGACATCGGTATCGTAAATTAAAATTTCCGCATCGGGCTTTACGCTAACCATTCCCTTAATAAGCCCGTAAGCCATATTTCCTGCGCCTATAAAACCTATAACCCTGTTTTCTAACGACATTTTCCCTCCCCAACTTTGGAAGTTATTTATAAACCATGCTACGCTTTAAAGTCATCTTCCCGAACATTTTTACTGATAATTGCCGTAAAGCCCCTGCCTTTAGATATATTTTTTTGCAAGTATTTAAAAAGCATGCTTTTTAAGCAAAAAAATATGGGGATATAAGGCAATACTATATTTGCTTTGTCCGTCGTTTTTGACTTGATATTATGCTTTAGTTATACTATAAATTATATAATAAAGCAATATATAGAAAATCAAAAAGGGTCTCAAGGATGATAAAAACCTATAAATTCAAGCTGTATAAAACCAAAAGATTAAAACACCTGCACCTGCTAATAAATATAGCAGCGGATATTTATAACCACTCTATAGCTCTACATAAAAGATACTATAGGCTATATCATAAAAGCCTCAATAAGTTCGTTCTCCAAAAACACATAACTAAACTCAAAAAGCTTTCCTGTCACGGCCGCTGGAACGAATTGGGTTCTCAGGCGATTCAGGAAATAACCGAACGTATAGACAAGGGTTATAAGAAATTCTTTCGGCATGAGAACAAAAGGCCGCCTACCTTTAAGAAGAAAAGCAAATACAAGTCGTTTGTATTAAAAGGAAAGGTGGGCTATAAATTAAACGGCAACACTTTAACGATTAATGGAAAAGATTATAAGCTATGGCTTTCGAGGGAAATAGACGGGGATATTAAAACATTAACGGTTAAAAGAGATGCACTTGGAGATTTTTATATTCTCGTAACATTAGACGATTATTTTAACCCAATCCGCGCCGCATCGGGTAAAAGCGTGGGTATGGATTTCGGGTTAAAAACATTTTTAACTATTTTTGACGGCAATGTTATAAATAAAAAAGAATCTCCTTTGTATTTTCTGCAATCGTTAACTATGTTAAGGCTGTTAAGTAAACAATTATCTAAAAAGAAAAGGGGCTCTAACAACAGGAAGCAGGCTAAGCGGGGTCTTGCAAGGCTACACAAAAAAATAGCGAATCAAAGACGGGATTTTTTCTTTAAACTTGCCGCGGATTTAAGCGGATTTGATAATATTTTTATCGAAGACTTAAATTTAAAAGCAATGCAAAGACTATGGGGTAGGAAGGTAAGCGACGTCGCTTATAACTATTTTATTAATATTTTAACTTATAAAGCTAATGTCGTTAAAATAGACAGATTTTATCCCTCGTCTAAGAAATGTTCGGTATGCGGATATATAAAGGGGGATATGGATTTATCCGTCCGCGAGTGGACTTGTCCTATATGCAATACCGTTCACGACAGAGATGAAAATGCCGCCAAAAACATATATGCGGAAGGGTTAAGAGTATTAAGGGTAGGGACATCTACTCTCGGAATAGGCAGTATAAGACGGACTTTGTCCGCTGCTGCCGCCTTTACCGGAATCCCCTGCCTTTAGGCATGGGGAGTATGTCAATGTATTATACATCAAATCGGATATATTTGACACATCATAATTTTCATGATAGACTAAAATGCAGTTGTTAAAATGTTATATATTTTATTATACTTTCTTCTATTGGTCTTTGAAAATTAACATTCATTGTAAATTTAAGCAAGAATGTTAATTTCTACGCAATTTAGTTTTTGCTCCGGCTATGTATCCACCGATAATAATCTCTTACGGCGAGAGGCGCTTTATATGCAATTTTCCATAAAGAATTGTTTCACAGCTGTTAATTTTTACCGTTGCAATATTTTTCTTTTTCTTTTTTATCGTATGCTTGCCGCATAATTATAATACATATCCGTTAAGTTAATCAAACTTAAATCTAACCAATTCTAACCAATTCAATGGAGGTTCAAAATGAAGCTATTTATTTACTTAATTGCTTTGATGTCGCTTTTGGCATTTAGCATAAATGCTAATGCTAATTTGTTAAATTCGCAGGGGCAAGCGCCGAT
>JAJYQZ010000279.1 GCA_021794335.1 bacterium | reverse complement strand
AACACAAGGATATGTGGCTTTTTACAAGAAAATATTCGGACGAGGAAAGAGCGAGCATTGACGAACTTCAGGAGGATATTTATACGCGCTTCATTGAAATAGTATCGGGCGGGAGAAAAATTCCTCCTGAGGATATTTTAAAACTTGCAACAGGCGAGCTATTTTCATCCAAAAAATCCCTTGCAAACAAATTAATCGATGAAATATCGGACTTCGATAAAGCCCTTGAAGACCTTTGTAAAGAGGTTAATGTCCTTCCGTCTAGAACCGTTTATATGAGCATAAAAAAACCGTTTTTTCAAAGAATAATAGGCAGTTCCATCCTTAATGCGATAGAAGATATATATTACAGGGCGATATATTAGCTAACCGCAAGAAGTTTTATCCGCTACCGAAACCATAAAATCTGTTTACTTTTTTAAAAAATAATATTATAATAACTAGAATTTTTTTAAACCTTTTTTAGTTTTAACCCGAAAAAATACCTTAAACATTAAATTTGCGTATAATTAAAGCAATACTTAAAAATAAAACACCTGTTTAACTTTTTTAAATAAATTTATTTATATACCTTAATTTTGCAATAGAAATCAATAAATAGATTTTAGCAGCTTAATAAGACTGGATTCCCGCTTTCGCGGGAATGACAACATTTGGGTTAAAAGACTGGATTCCCGCCTTCGCGGGAATGACAACATTTGGGTTAAAAGACTGGATTCCCGCGAAGCACTGTCATTCCCGCGAAAGCGGGAATCCAAAAGTTATATAATTTCTAATGCAAAATCAGGGTATTAAAAAAATATTGATAACTTTTTGCAATAATATTAATATTTAATCAGGAGGAAATTAATTTATGGGACTTAGCTTAACGAACAAAATTTTAAAAGCGCATCTCGCAAAAGGCGAATTGAAGCCGGGAGAGGAGATCGCAATCAAAATCGACAGGACATTGACCCAGGATGCCACAGGCACTATGGCCTACCTACAGTTTGAAGCGATTGGTGTTCCAAGCGTTAGAACCGATTTGTCCGTCAGCTTTATTGATCATAACACACTCCAAACCGGCTTTGAAAATGCGGATGACCACAAGTTTTTACAGACTGTTGCCGCAAAGTACGGTATATATTATTCAAAGGCGGGAAACGGGATTTGCCATCAGGTTAATCTTGAAAGATTCGGCGTTCCAGGAAAGACGCTTTTAGGCTCCGATAGCCATACCCCTACGGCGGGCGGTGTGGGCATGATTGCCATCGGCGCAGGCGGACTTGATGTTGCTGTCGCCATGGGCGGCGGGGCATTTTATATGACTGCCCCAAAGGTTGTTTTAGTAAAACTTTCGGGAAAACTTTCGGAGTGGGTTTCCGCTAAGGATGTGATTCTTGAGCTTTTAAGGAGATTAACGGTAAAGGGCGGCGTCGGAAAGATTTTTGAGTATAGCGGAGAGGGCGTTAAAACCTTAACCGTTCCTGAGAGAGCCGTTATCACAAATATGGGCGCGGAACTTGGGGCTACTACATCTATTTTTCCAAGCGATGAAAAAACCCTTGAATTTTTAAAAGCCGAGGGCAGGATTGACGATTATGCGCCGCTCGGCGCCGATGAAGGCGCTGCCTACGATGAAGTTATAGAAATAGATTTAAGCTCTTTGGAACCCTTGACTGCCAAACCGCATATGCCGGATCAGGTGGCCAAGGTTAGCGAGCTAAAAGACATAAAGGTTGACCAGGTTGCTATCGGAAGCTGCACCAATTCTTCTTATGTCGATTTAATGACTGTTGCAAGCGTATTAAAAGGCAAAAAGGTTCATCCCGATGTGAGTCTTGTAATATCCCCCGGTTCAAAGCAGGTTTATGAAATGATAGCCAAAAACGGGGCGCTGGCAGGCCTCATAGCATCCGGCGCCAGAATACTTGAATCTACCTGCGGTCCCTGCATCGGCATGGGGCAGGCTCCAAGATCTGGGGCTGTTTCATTGAGGACATTCAATCGTAATTTTGAGGGGAGAAGCGGAACTAAGGATGCAAAAATTTACCTTGTTTCCGTTCAAACCGCCGCGGCTTCCGCATTAACGGGATATATTACTGATCCAAGGACGATGGGCAAGGCTCCCGATATTAAAATGCCCGAAAAATTTGATATAGACGATTCTATGATATTGCCTCCATCGACAAATCCGGATGAGGTCGAGGTTTATCGGGGGCCAAATATTAAACCGCTTCCGGTTCAGCAGAAACTTCCCGAATCTTTAACGGGAAAGGTTCTTCTTAAAGTGGGGGATAATATTACGACCGACCATATAATGCCTGCCGGTTCTAAAATACTTCCGTTAAGGTCAAACATACCCGCAATATCGAAATATGTCTTTGAGTCTGTCGATGCCGCTTTCTCCGAAAGGGCTTTAAAAGAAAAAGGGGGTTTTGTAATAGGCGGGGAAAACTACGGTCAGGGTTCGAGCAGGGAACATGCCGCGCTTGCGCCGATGTATCTGGGGGTGAAGGCTGTTATTGCAAAATCGTTTGCAAGGATTCATTTTGCAAACCTTATTAATTTTGGAATTTTGCCTTTGATATTTGAAAATCCTTCGGATTATGATAAAATAGGACAGGGAGACGAACTTTACGCGCCGAATATTCTAAAAGAGCTTGGCGAGCATAAACCTGTTACATTTATTAATAAGACGAAGAATAACGAAGAGTATAAATTTAAGTATAATTTAACCGGCAGACAGGTTAAAATTATTAAAGAGGGCGGATTGCTAAACGAGACGAAAAATTCAAATTAATTTAACCGTCATTCCCGCTAAAGCGGGAATGACGCACTGCGGTATTTGACGGCATTAACAATTTTAATGTTTGCATCCGAATTCAATAAAAATATTAAAAGAGTTCTTATCTCCTATAAAAAAGACGCCGAAGACGCGTTTAAATCCGCGAACTATGTTTGTGAATTTATAAAAACAAAGGGTATAGATGCGGCGGTGAAGCCAAGTATGAACATAACCGCCGCAGATACCGAAAATGTCGGGCTTGTTGTGGTTTGCGGCGGAGACGGAACCCTTTTGATTACCTTTGGAAAAATTTTTCCTTTAGAAGTTCCCATTATAGGAATAAATTTTGGAAAACTCGGGTTTCTTGTCGAGGTTTCGGAGTCTTTAAGGGATGAGGCGCTTAAAAAGATTTTCGACGGTTCTTTGGAATTTCACCCAAGAATGGCTTTAGATATCAATGTGATAAGGAGCGGCAGATCGATTTCCAAATTCGTTTCATTAAATGAAGCGACTATCGCAAGGGAAAAAAGTATTCATGCAAGGATTATCGATTTAAGCGTTCATGTCAACGATGTATGGTTGAATGATTTTAGGGCGGACGGCCTCATTATTGCAACTCCGGTCGGTTCTACCGCTTATTCGTTATCAGCCGGTGGACCTATTGTTCAGCCCGATGTCGAGGCGTTTATTCTCACACCTATCTGCCCGCATACCCTTACAAATAGGCCTGTAATAATAAACCCGTGTGAATTAAAGATAAAAATTGCGCCGCAGGAGCGGAATATTTTTATATCGGCTGACGGAAGAGACGGTATAAAACTTTGCGATAATGATGAAATAATCATCAAAAAACATCCTTCCAAGGTCTATCTTTCCGCATCTTTAAGTCTTAATTATTGGGATATACTGAGATTGAAACTAAATTGGTAAAACAATTTATTTATTTACTTCCCATATGCGATGATAAAAAAGATATATATAAAAAATTTTGCTACGATAGATTTTTTAGAGGTTGGTTTTTGCGAAAATTTAAATGTCTTAAGCGGTGAAACCGGCGCCGGCAAGAGCATTATAATAGAATCTCTCAATTTTTTATTTGGAAAAACAAAAGGTGAGGGTGTCATAAGGACAGGTGAAAAAGAAGGATATGTCAGCGCCGTATTCGATGCCCTTGGCAGGAAAATTAAAGCCAATTTGGCGCAGATTTTTGAGGAAAACGGGATAAACTTTGAAGAGGACGAAGATATAATAGTAAAAAGAGTAATCACGGTAAACGGCAAGAGCAAATATTTTATAAATAATGAACCTGTAAATAAAACCGCCGCCGAAAGGTTAGAAGGGAGCCTTGTCAATATCTTCGGGCAAAACGATAAAAGGTTTTTAATATCAAATGACAGCCAGCTGGCTTTTTTGGACGAATTTGCCGAAAATATCAAGCTATTATCGGATATTAAAGGCATATATAGCGATATTAGCAGACTTGAAAGCGAAAAGGAAAAAGTTAAGAAAAAAATAGGCGACATATCAAGGATTAAGACCCTTAATACATATATTATAGACGATGTGGAAAAGCTTGAAATTAAATCGGAAAATGATGATATAATATTGCAGGAAGAGCTTAAAAGACTTGAAAACATCAATAGTATAAAAGAATATATCTCCGCATCGATAAATTTAATTGATAATGAGGAATACGGCATACTAAAAAATTTAACCCCGTTAGTATCCAATCTTTTAAAGCTGGCGGATGTCGATTCCAATTTTAAGAAAACGGAAGAATTTAAAAATGCCGAAAGCGCTAAAATTTTAATAGAAGATATACTTTTGTTCTTAGAAAAATATGCAGATTTTGAATTTGATGAACAGAGATTGAGCGAAATCAGATTGAAAATAGACAGAATAATAAGCGCGGAAAATAAGTACTCCGTTTCCGGCCTGAAGGAACTTATAGACTTATATAACAAAGCTAAAATCGAGTTAGAAAGCGTTGCAAATCTCGAAGAAAGGGTAGAGGAGCTTGAAAACAGCATCAATGGTTTAAAGGACGGGTTTCTTGGCGCGGCAGATGTTTTGCATAAAAGAAGAGCAGATTCCGCTTCCGTTCTAGAAAAAAAAATAGAAGCGGAGCTTTCATCTTTAGGGATCAAACCTGTTTTTAAGATAGAATTAAATAAGCTGGATTTTAAGGAAGGTTTTTCCGAGACGGGACTCGATGAATGTAAATTTATGTTTTCGGCTAACCCGGGTGAAGACCCGAAACCGCTTTCTATGGTCGCTTCGGGCGGCGAACTCTCCAGACTCAGCCTTTGTATGCTAAAGATTGTAAATGTAAAAAGGGGCTCATCTTCTTTTATATTTGACGAGGTAGATTCCGGAATCGGGGGAGATATCGCCAATTTTGTCGGAGAGGCGCTTAAAAACATATCTGATGTTAATCAGGTTATTCTTGTTACGCATCTTGCGCAGGTAGCCTCTTTTGCAGGGAGGCATCTTTTTGTTTACAAAGAAGTAATAAACGGAAAAACATATACTAAAATAAGAGAGCTTTCGCCTGAAGAAAGGGTTAATGAAATTGCAAGAATGCTTTCCGGCTATGCAAAAAGCGAAGCTGCAACCGCTCATGCGAAGGAAATCTTAAAGAGGAGAGGTTTTATTGTATAAAACAACAGGCAGGCAGAGGTATGAAAAGAGTGGAAATGTTATATATTATCCATCTAAAGTAAAAATTGAAGTAGATGGGGAGATTTTTGAGATAGTTCTGCGAAAGGCGTTAATGTGCGATGTCAAAGCTCTTTATAATCTTTTCTCGGAATATTCGAAAGCGGGAGAGATGCTCCCCCGTTCAATGAGCGATATATACGAACATTTAAGAGATTTCTATATTGCGGAAATCGAACATTTTAACGAAGAAGATTCGAGCGAAATCATCGGGGCCTGCGCCTTAACCATAGTATGGGAAAACCTTGCCGAAATAAGGTCGTTAGCCGTTAAAAAGCCTTACACAAGAAAGCTTATCGGGACCGAATTAATAACGAAATGTATCGAGGAAGCAAGATTTTTTAAAATATCGAGAATATTTGCCCTTACTTATAAATCGCAATTTTTTCAGAAATCCGGTTTTAAAATAATAGACAAATCGGAACTCCCGCATAAGATATGGAGCGATTGCATAAATTGCGTTAAATTTCCCGATTGCGACGAGACTGCCGTGATGTTTGAGTTAGATAAATTTAACGGTGTAATTTAATAGACAAAATAAAAACTATATATTATAATATTAAAATATAATACATTATATAAAAAATGGAGGCATTACAAATTGTTTAATATTTTTAGAAGGGAAGGACTGTCCGAAGAAATAGAACAGATTACTCCCGAAGAGGCGCTTAAAAAAATATCGGAAGAGCATACAGGCGGGAAGGCTTTAATAATAGATGTCAGAGAACCGCATGAATTTAACGGTAATTTAGGACATATAGAAAATGCAAAACTGATGCCCTTAAGACTTTTACCGTTAAAAATAAAAGAACTGGAACATTCCAAAGATAAAGAGATTATTGCTGTTTGCCATAGCGGCGCCAGAAGTTATTCGGCCTGCGTGATGCTTAAAAGGCACGGCTTTAATAAAGTCCGCAATTTAAAGGGCGGCATGCTTTTGTGGAAAAAAAACGGGTTAAAGTCCCATATCTAATTAATTTAGTAGCATAGCCATAGCATACTTTGATTTTGCAATAGAAAATATTTAGATGTTTCTTTTATATGTAAATACTGGATTCCCGCTGAAGCGGGTTGGGACGATAATGGAATTTAAACTTTAACCCAACGGGTGTCATTCCAGCGAAAGCAGGAAAGTTTCTTTGAAACTTCACATATCGGAGGCACGCGTTGAAAGGCGCACGCCGCCTTTGCGTGCCGGAGATGCTGAAAGCCGAGAGCGAAGCGATAATCCAGAAAATAAATTTCT
>JAJYQZ010000228.1 GCA_021794335.1 bacterium | reverse complement strand
ATGCCGATTTTTTCAGCTTACCTTATAAGCGTAAGCCTTTTGCAGGAAATTATTTATGGCCGATATTTGAGCATCGGCCGCCTTTTTTTTACCGGCATTTTCCTCATTGATCAGAGATTGCAGCCTTTTAATGCTATCTGCAAGGCTATCGTCGAGAGGATTTTCCTTTAATAGGTCTATGTAAATATTAAGAGCATCTTTGTAATGCCCTTGAGACTCGTAAAGCTCGGCAAATGTCTTTGTTTTTAATTCCGTTGCCATAATATATAACTTTTAACATATAACGCCGTATCAGTCAAGTAAAATAAATAAAAATTTGGCAGATAAAAATTTTATAACTCCTCTATAACCGCCTTTTTAATATTCCGAATCTTTAACAGGCTTTTAATCTTGCCTTCCCCGTTGTCTTTTACATAAAAAGTATCGAATGCCTTATTACCCTGGGTCGTTATCTTTGAAACAAAAATATTTATGTCGAACCTGTTAAAAATCCTTCCGATGTCGTATAACAAACCCTTTCTGTCCAATGCCTGAATTTCTATTACGGTAAATTCATCGCTCAGATTATTATAAATCTCGACCGAGTTAGAAACATGCGGAGCGCTCTTTTTAAACAACCCTTCATTTTGCCTCTTTTTTTTAAACATATCATACAACAATACCTTGCCGTTAAAAACATTAAAAAAGGTATTCCTTAACTTATGCCAATCTATTTTTCCGTCAACCTTCTTATAAATATGGTTTACAAAAAAAGTATCTATAAATTTTCCATCCCTTCTTGTATTAATATCCGCGCTCATTATGTTAAAATCGAAATAAGAAAGCACGCCGGTTATATCCGAAAAAATTGTTTTTTTATCCTCTCCGCAAATAACTATTTCATAATAATCCTCTTCTATATGCGCTTTTGCCATAAAATTAAATCTATGCTTACCGGTGATTTTAGAAAATAGTTTTAAATGAAGAAGTATATTTTCCGGGCTTTCCCTCATTAAATATCTGGTAGCCGAATAAAATTTACCGATATAGTCATTGATGAAACCCTTTAGATTGCCTGCGGTTATACTTTTAAGGAAGTTATAGCCCCTCTTTCCGACGAATTGCGATACATATTCATATACCCTGTCTATGTAATATAAATCGCCTCTGAAGTATTCCTCCGAGTTCTTCAAAAACATTAAAGTCCTGTCGTAAAGTTCCACCAAAAGCATCTTTCTCCATGAATTAAACCTTGTTTTGGAAACGGCCATCGAATCGCAAAGGCTGACTATAAATAAAAATTGTAAATGCCTGATGTCTTTAACGGTATATGCAATAGATTTAATTGTTGCTGGATCGTGTATGTCTCTTCTTTCGGATGTCAGCGGAAGCAGAAAGTGATTTAATATTAAGAAGTTTACGCAATTTTGCGATTTTTCGTCAAAACCCAGCCTTTTTGCCGCCTTTACGGCAATCTTAGAGCCTACCTGCTCATGATGGGCGGAATACCCCTTTCCGATGTCGTGAAGAAGGAGAGAGAAATTTAAAATAAGCAGGTCGCCGCCTTTTAGATGTTCGAATGTTTCCCTTAAATCTTTATTAATTCTTAAATTCACCATATCTTCGAGATGACGAATCCCGTTGAGCGAATGGGCATCAACGGTATAAACATGATAAACATCGTTTGTCGAAAGTGAATCTATTTTTTCGAATTCCGGTATTAACGCGCTTAAAATTTTAGTTTCATGCATAAGCAAAAGAGTTTGATAAACCCTTTTTTTCTTTTTTAAAAGATTAATAAAAAAACTTTTTGCATAGTCGTCGTTTTTTATTAACTTTCTATGAGCAGAGCAGGCTATTTTCAGCAGGTTTATAGATTCGATATCAAGCCTTTCGCCGGTTATTTGATAAGCATCTAACAGCTTGAAGATATTTTTAACATCCGTTAAAAATATCTTTCTATCCCTTATGCAAATTAAACCGTTTTCAAAATACAGGTTATTGCCGGGATTGACGCTTTTTTCAACATTTAGATTGTAAAGCTGTCTTGACTTTTGAACTAAAACCTCCGGCTTTATCAAAAAATTTATTATAAGTCTTGAAATAATATGTATATTCTTGGCATTTATGTAGTAATCATGCATAAAATATTCAATCTTATTTAAAAACTTGCCGTCTTTATAATAAAAAGCATGGGAAAGCTTTTCTTGAATATCGAAGGTAAGCCTGTCTAACTTTTTTTGAGCTATTAAATGCATCATAACCCTGACCTTTAATATAAATTCTTTTCCGTTATAAAGATTTATAATATCCCCGGCATTTAAAGAACTGTCTAACTGCATAAGCTTAAATGTTTCGCTTATTATCTCTTCCCCGTTCCCCCCGCCGCGAGAAGCGCGCGCATTATTATACCTGTCGTTGTTATTGCCGCCCTGAGCGTTATCCCGACTCCCGCCGCCGTTAAATAAAATTTCATTTTCATAGTTTATTATATTTGGATTGTTATGCAGAAAATTAAGCGGAGCAAAGGGTTTTTTTGCAATATAATAAACCCACTCGCAAAACGAGTAATCCCTTAACCCTCCTATTCCTTCTTTAACATCCGGTTCAAGAAGGAATATATCATTATCGGCCATCACATTAATTAATCTTCTCCTCCTTAAGCTTTTCATAAGTTCGACTAAAAAAACGGAACAAGCGTCTATCTTCTTAAACTCGTTTTTAAACCCGTCGTATAATTCCTTATTTCCCGCTATATATCTGGCATTTATAAATGATGTATATGTATTAAAATCGGTTTTCATTAAACCTATCGCTTCTTTAACGGTTCTAACGCTTTGAGCCAAATCGACGGATGCGTCCCAAAAGAGGTAAAAAAAATCCTTAAGTCTTTTCGAAACATCCTCCAGAGCAAGCCCGTCCCGCGTAATTACCATAATATCGACATCGGAGTAAGGGCATAGTTCGAGGTTGGAATAACTGCCCCCTGCTATAAGACAAAAGTCGTTTTGTGTTTTAATATCGGGAAATGCCTCTATAATGAGGGAATCGAAGAAAAGGGATATTCTTTTTGTCGTGTGAAAAGAGGAAAAATTAAGCAGGTCGTCTTTTAAGGATTTATACTCTAATGCAATTTTTTCTTTTAAGTCTTTCGGCGTCAAGTTTAACCTCGGTCATTCCCTGTTTTTCATTTATTCCTCGGATGAAACTTGGAATGCTGCGCTTTTAAATGCGATATGTCCGTATGGGTATATATTTCGGTTGTGGATATGCTTGAATGGCCCAGCATCTGCTGAATAGACCTTAAATCTGCCCCGCCCTCTAAAAGGTGCGTGGCAAATGTATGCCTTAACATATGGGGCGTAATGTTTTTATCTATGCCTGTGAGGAGCGCCGCCTTTTTAATTATTTTCCATAATCCCTGTCTTGTAAAGGAAAGTCCGTTTTTTGTAATAAACATATAACTTTTGCCGGATTTTTCATATCGCCGCCTTAACGGCAGATAGGTCTTTAAAGCCTCTTTGACCGGGATGCCGAACGGAACGATTCTTTCTTTCGAGCCTTTGCCCCGCACCCTTATAAAATTCAAGTCAAAATTGAAGTTTTCAAGTTTTACTCCCGCCAGCTCGGAAATCCTTAAACCGCTTGAGTATAAAAGCCCTAAAATAACTTTATTCCTTATATTTTCAAAATTTGAACCCTCGTTTGCTTTATTCCCGCCGTTTTTACCATTTTTAAAATCGACATTTAAAATCCGGCTGATTTCATCTTTCGTAAGAAACTCGGGCAGTTTTTTGGCAACAAAAGGATATTCTATATCCTTAAACGGAAATTCGCTTATTATACGGCGCTTAAATAAAAACTTATAAAATCCTTTTATCGAGGAATAAAACCTTGCTCTTGTCTTTCCGTTTAGCCCTGCTTGTGCCAAATAACCTAAAAAATCCTGAAAAAATAAGGGGGGTAATGTCTTAAAATCAACTTTCTTACTCATTACATATTTATGAAATTTCATTAAATCGAGATAATATGATGAAACGGTATTGGCGCTTAACCCCCTTTCTATCTTTAAAAACGAAATATATTCCTCGGTAAAACCTTCAAGTTCATCCTTTTTCCGGCCTGTTCCATTCTTACCATTTTTACCCGCTTCTTCATAATCCGTTTTTTTCATTTTTCCGTTTCCGGTTTTAAGGGTTTCTTTATTTTTTACAAAATTTTCTTTAAAAATTCATGGATATAATCAAAATCCAGTTCTTTAAAAACAAACCCGCCGATCTCTTTTACGAGAACAAATTTGATTAACCTGCTCTCCACCTTTTTATCGAGTTTCATTGCGTTAATATACTCTACCGGAGTAAAGTTTGGAATTTTAGCGGGGAGACCCGAATTTTTAATAAGCATTTTAATCCTGTTTAAGGTTTCGCCCGTGCAAAAACCCAAATCCTCAGAAACCATAGAAGCAAATATCATTCCTATCGCGATTGCTTCGCCGTGTTTAACGGTTTCGTAGTTATAAAGCGTTTCAACGGCATGCCCGAGACTGTGTCCAAAATTTAGCACCGACCTTAGTCCCGCCTCCTTTTCATCTTTGTTAACGACATCTGCTTTGATAGCGCATGACCTGCGGATAATGCGCGTCAAACCGTCTTTATCCCGTGAAAGGATTTTTTCGTAATTATTCTCAAGGTATATAAAAAATTCCCCGTCTAAAACGGCGCCGTATTTGATAACCTCGGCAAAGCCGTTTTTAAGCTCGCGCTCAGGAAGGGTGTCGAGGAGATTAACATCTATAATTACGCATTTCGGCTGGTAAAATGCCCCGATAAGGTTTTTGCCGCCCGGATGGTCTATGCCGGTTTTTCCGCCCACGCTTGAATCGACATCCGCGAGCAGAGTGGTGGGAATTTGAATAAAATTTATCCCGCGCAAGTATGTTGCCGCGGCGTAACCGGCAATGTCCCCGATAACGCCGCCGCCGAAAGCGATTATAAATTCCCCTCTTTCGAACCTGTTTTTAATAAGTTCATCGTAAATATAGGAAAGATACTTAATGCTTTTTGTGCTTTCGCCGTCGGGCAATACCAAAACAACCGGTTCGATACCGGCATTTTTTAAAAAGTTCTTAAGAAGCCGGCTGTATAAACCGTTCACCGTTTCCGTAGTTATAACGCATGCCCGGCCTTTTAACCCTGTAGATTTAATGGCATTTATAATTTCATCGCCGGCATTGCCGGCTTCCGCGTTGACAATCCCCGAACCTATTAAAATGTCATAACTGTCGTCTTTGGCTGAACTGCTTAAATCTACCCTTATTTTCATCGTTTATAATGCCTTATCCCGCCTGCCGCCATGCCAAACTCTGCCTTGCCCTTCATAGATTTAACCTTTTCGACCTTCTTTATCGACATATTTTTTAATATACTATGCAATTACGCATATATTATATGTATAATTTTAATATCATTTTTGTGCTAATGTCAATAAATAAACATAAATGCAGTTATTATGTCCATTATTTATTATTATCATTTCAATAAACTTTAGCTCCTGCTTTTTTTGCGGATTTCATTAAATCCTCATCCAATGTAGCCAGCGAAATGTCTTCCCTCAAAGCTAATTCCAAGTATGAAGCGTCGTAAGCAGATAATCCGTAGCGTCTGGCTATATTAAGAATATCGTCCAGCGAACGGGAGTACGTTTGGACATCGGCTTCAATATCGAGTTCCTTTAGCATTTCAAGGAATATAGAACTTCTTGCCTCAGTTACCAGACCCTTGGCTTCCGCCTTTGCAATAACGTTAGATACTTCGAGCCCCCATATAGCCGGCACTAAAGCCGTAGCACGCCTCATATTCTCAAGCACGTCTTTTGCGTAGCTTATCTCTTTTGGCTTTCCGTCCCCGAAAAACCACCTCATCGCTACTGAATTATCGAGAACGAATTTCATGCCCTGCCCTCTGAAATTATATCTTTTATATTTACGCCCCTTATCGGATTATCCAGCATAAGAGCCTTAATTTTTTCGACGGCGAGGTCTTTATTTTTTTTATTCATATTTAAGCTGGGTATAAGCTCTGCCACATCTTCTCCACGGTTGGTTATCGTAAAAACCTTCCCTGCTTTAACCTGCCTTAAAATCTCCGGCAGTTTTGTTTTAGCCTCATACGAACCGATTTTTGTTTTCATAATGTACACCTCTTGAAAAATAAAAAATTAAATCTAATTTAAATAGAATAAGTATATAGACCAGTATATAATATGGTCTATATAATGTCAACCATCTTATTCCGCTTGACCTCAAAAGCATCGCCGCCTTCAAACTTAAGACATATGCGCCATTAAAACTTTCACACGTTTTAGAAGAATGCGATAAATACATATCGAGAATGACTTACGCAACAAGGACAGTTTAATCCTGAGTAAAATAAATCAGATAGGATTTTTATAACATAATAAATACCGTCAGTCCAAATCTATTGAATTTCTATAAATTTAAACTTAAACGCCTCCATAATTAAAGGTTAAATATAAATAAAATCATTTTTTTCTAAACCGAATTGCATATTCAGTAAGAAAGGAACAATTATAACTTGAATCTATATAAAAACCGCGTTTAGCAAAACTATCGATCCAATAAGATACAGGCTGAACATTGATATGAGTTTTCTCTACAAAATCATCCGGAGTTGAAGAAAAAATTACATCATCAGTACTTTGACAGATGTTCTCAATAGCCTTTTGCCCGTCTTCTTCATTTAAATGCTCTAAAACTT
>JAJYQZ010000340.1 GCA_021794335.1 bacterium | reverse complement strand
ATACGAACCGCATTTTAAGATAGCCGTTTCCAAGCCCCTGCGCTATGCCAAGGGTTCCCGTATTTGCATCCACTACGGAAAAGACGCATTTAGGATTGGTAACCGGGATAACTTTCGCATTATTATTTCCTTCGTAAACAACCCTTCCGACAACACCGCTGTAAGAGATAACCCCGTCTCCCACCTTAATCCCGTCTTTCTTCCCTTTATTTATACGAAGGCTGTTCCACCACCCTTCTATCCCGTGAAGCGTGACGGATGCGGGAATGGATTTTTTGGATATGGTGTCTTTTAAAAATAAAAGGGCCTTGAGTTTTTCATTTTCTATCTTATATGCTCTGTATTTATTTAATTTATATTTAATGATTTTTATTCTGGCTTTAAGCAATTTATTATCGCTTTTGACGGACAGGATATTTAAATAATTTCTGTATAATGTTTGGGAAATATTTAACGGATAGTCTGCCGCTTTATATATATTATATAAAGAATTGTTTATAAAATTAGAAAACAAGCCGCCAAATTTAAAACCGCTGATGGAGAGGATATATAATGAAACGGATATTGCAACGACCGCAAATAGGACTATCACATCCTTATATTTTTTAATCTTTACATTTTTAAAAAATTTTCCCACAACTAATTCTCAAGCATTATATCTTTTAACACATTAATTTCGTTTAACGCTTTGCCTGCCCCCCTTACGACGCATGTAAGCGGATCGTCTGCTATTATAACGGGAAGCTCGGTATGTTCCCTTATAAGTACATCGATGTTTTTTAAAAGAGCCCCTCCGCCGGCAAGAACGATTCCCCTGTCAACGATGTCGGACGAAAGCTCCGGCGGTATATTTTCAAGGGTGGTTCTTATTGCATCGACTATCTGGCCCGCCGGTTCCGATATTGCTTCCAGTACTTCAGACGATGTTATCTCGATAATTTTAGGTATTCCGCTAACCAGATCCCTCCCCTTTACGTTCATTTTCGATTCTTCTTCGACGGGATAGACCGTTCCTATCGTCATTTTTACGAGCTCGGCGGTTCTATCTCCTATAAGCAGGTTATACTTTTTCTTAACATACTGTATAATGGCATCGTCTATCTTGTCGCCCCCGACCCTGAGCGATTTAGCGTAAACTATACCCGACATAGAAATCACGGCAACTTCCGTTGTGCCTCCCCCGATATCGACTATCATATTGCCGGCGGCTTCCGTAATTGGGAGTCCCGCTCCAATGGCGGCGGCAACAGGTTCTTCTAGAAGGTAAACGACCCTTGCCCCGGCGGCTTCCGCTGATTCTTTAACGGCTCTTCTTTCGACGGCGGTAATACCTGAAGGAACTGCCACGATAACCCGCGGCCTTATCATTGTCTTTCTGTTATGAATCTTTCTTATAAAATATTTAAGCATGGCTTCGACAACCTCGAAATCGGCAATCACGCCGTCTTTCATGGGTCTGATAGCAACAATGTTTCCGGGCGTTCTGCCAAGCATTTTTTTGGCGTCCTTCCCCACGGAAAGAATCTTTTTGTCCCCCCGCGAATCGATATGGACCGCAACAACGGACGGTTCGTTTGAAACGACGCCTTTATCTTTAACATAAATAAGCGTATTTGCGGTACCGAGGTCAACCGCAAGGTCGTTACTGAATAAGCCGATTAAATTGTCAATAAACATAACATTCCCTCTTTATCATATAAAATAGAATTTTTTTGATTTTTATCCAAATATCTTTTAGATGTTATACTATCTTATTTTTTTTGGCAACAAAAAAAGTTAATTTTGATTTTTAATGTCAGTTTTGCTAATATGGATAGCTATGGAAAAAATTTTAGTTTCGGATATAAAAGAAAATCAAAAAGTCGAATCTATTTTTCTTGTTAAAAGCAAATCCCATGCGACCGGAAAAACGGGAAAGCCTTATATCTATCTCAAGCTATCCGATAAAACGGGTGAAATTAAGGGATACATTTGGGATAACATCGAAAAATACAATGAACTCTTTGATGCCGGAGACTTAATTAAAATAAAATCAAAATCGAATATATTTCAGAATGAGCTTCAGCTTAGCATTTCGGAACTGGAAAAGCTGGACGGAGCCGGCATAGACGAAAATATTCTCAGGCTGTTTCTAAAATCAACCAAATATGACATAGAGACTATGTTTTCGGAACTTTCAAACCTTTTAAGCGAAACGCTGACCGATGAATACATTATACAACTTACCGAAAAATTTTTAAACGACGAGAATTACATTAAAAAATTAAAAACAATGCCTGCCGCAAAATCCATTCATCACGGTTATATAGGGGGGCTGCTCGAACATACTTTGAGCATGTTAAATATCGGGCTTTTTCTCTCAAAACACTATGGAACAGGTGTAAATAAGGATATCCTGATTGCGTCTATTCTCCTTCATGATGTCGGTAAAATGGAAGAGTTAAGCAATAAAAACAATATAACGGAATATTCCGATGACGGAAAACTATTGGGACATATAGTTCTTGGGGCAAACATTATAGATAAAAAAATCGATGAAATTCAGGGTTTTCCTAAAAATTTAAGGATGCTGCTGCTCCACTCCATTATATCCCATCACGGGGAATTGGAATTCGGCTCGCCAAAAAGGCCAAAAACCGTTGAGGCTCTTTTGCTTCATTTTATAGATAATATGGATGCAAAAACAAATCAATTCATAGATTTGGCGGAAAGCCAGAACACGCCGTGGAGTCCATATTCAAAACAGCTTGACAGGTACTTATTAAATTCAAAAATATTTTATTCGCAAAAATTAAAAGAAACGGAACGGCACGCACGGAGCAAGGCAATGAGCAGTCTTAAGGGTTATCCGGATGCCGAAGAAGAAAACGGCGCAGGCTATAAAGACATAAATGAAAAAAAGGACGGCAATAATGATGCCGGCAATGACGATAATAATTCGAACGAAGTCTTTACCGGCGAATTATTTTGAGGCAGGCTATCCCACATCGTTATATTTGCGGAGTTTAAACTTTACGCCCAATTTATGGGCAAGGTTTTCGACATATGGGATATCGAGGCCGGGCAAATCGACGGCGGTTGCGGTAACCTCTTTTATGTATTTTTTCGATTCTTTTATGAAGGAGATAACCCCGGTATAAGCATCTGTCCCTTTCTCGTTCAAATTTGGAAGACAAATCCTGTCGTAAAAATCGCTGTTATGAGCATTAAGGCTGACACTCACGCTATCTATAAGACCTTCTAATTCATGCGCGATGTTCCGGTTATAGACGGCGCCGGCTAACCCGTCCGTATCGAGCCTCACTTTTATTCCGCCGCCCCCTTTTTCTTTGACGGCCTTTGCGACATCCTTAAGGGTTGCCAGCCGCAGTGTCGGTTCTCCGAGTCCGCAAAAAACCGCCTCGTTAAAATCATAGTAATGGAAAACGGACGAAATAACCTCCGAAGCGGAAGGTTCTTTTTTTAATTCAAGGTTGTAACCCCGGACATTGAAATTATCCTGTCCGTTTTGATTTTGATATTTCGGACAAAAGGAGCATCGGTTGGTGCATTTATTTGTTAAATTTATATAGACCGAGTTTCTAATTTTATAAGCAACGGCGGGATAAAAGCCCTGTACCCCGTCAATGGAAAAAAGATTTACGGTGTTTTGCACCGTAAGCTCATCGAATCTTTTTTGTTCAATTCCTTTTAATCCGGCAATCTCCTGCAAGACAAAACGAACATACGACGGCTCGTTCCTTTTACCCCTAAAAGCCTGCGGCGCAAGATAAGGGCTGTCCGTTTCCGTTAAAATCTTTTCATCGGGAATATTCTTTGCCGCCAACCTGATATGTTCATTTTTTTTATATGTAATATTTGCCGAAAAAGAGATAAAAAAGCCTAATTTTATAAATTCCATGGCAATGTCTAAATCGTCAGCCGAAAAGCAGTGTATGACGCCGCCAAAAAACCCTGCCGGCGCATTTATGCAGCTCTTTAAAATATCGAGAGCCTCCTTATAGGCATCCCTTATGTGAACTATAATGGGAAGCTTGTTGGTTAAAGCAAGTTCTATCTGGAACCTGAATAGTTCTTCCTGCAATCTTTTGATTTTATTAATATCTCCGGTTATGCCGCCGCTACAAAAATAATCAAGTCCAATTTCGCCCACGGCAACAATCTTTTCCCTGTTATTCGAATAGTAATTTTCAAACGATTTCAGGATGCCCTCAAAATTAGTATAAGGGCTTTTAGGGTGAACCCCGAGCGTGGTATAAATAAAATCGCGGGAGTTGACGATGTCCAATGTTTTTTCTATCCTTTCGTTTTGAGCTAAAGAACCTATGGAAATGGCGTGCGTTACGCCGTTTTCGCGCATTCTGTCTAAAACGGATTGAAAATCGCTTTCAAAATCAGGCATTTCTAAGTGGCAGTGTGAATCTATCATGTATTTATTGTCTTTGGAAATAAAATTTCCCTGCTTTCGTTGATTTTATGCCCGTCTTTAAATAATACCCCGTGGCTGTCAAAAATATTTTCCGGAACGATTGAAGGCTTAAAAAATGCAAAAGCCTCTACATTCAATATCTTGTTAATTCTTGCCGCCGTATCCGGCATAAACGGGTATATTAAATATGATATACAATATATCGAAACAACCGCGCTTCTTAAAATTTTATATAAATTTCTTTTGCCTTCCGGCGAAGAAGTATCTATTTTCCATGGAGCGCTATCGTTTATATATTTATTTACCGTATTGATAAATTTAAAAGTTTCTTCCAAAATCCTTGCAAAATCATAATTGTCATATCTTTCATTCAGGGTAGAGGTTATATTGCAAATCGCTTTGCTTAAATATTCATCGATGCTCCCTGCTTCGCCGAAACCCGGCAATTTGCCCCCCGTATATTTTTGAAGCATGGCAGTTGTCCTTGAAACTAAATTTCCCAGATCGTTTGCAAGCTCGGAATTATATCTTGTAATAAAATTATCCATATTAAAATCGCCGTCCAAACCTAATGTTATCTCTCTTAAAAGATAAAACCTTAAGGCATCCGCCCCGTAATTATTTATCAAATAAACCGGATCTATAACATTGCCGAGGGACTTTGACATTTTTTTATTGTCCATAAGCCACCAGCCGTGGGCGAATATTGTTTTTGGAAGCGGCAAATCTAAAGCAAAAAGCATAACCGGCCAGTAAACGGCGTGAAACTTAAGAATATCCTTGCCTACGATGTGGTTTGCGGTTTTAAAAAGCAAATTAAAATCGTTATCCCCTCCCTCCATAAACTCTTCAAAACCTATTGCCGTAAGATAGTTTAAAAGGGCATCGAACCAGACATATATAATATGTTTATCGTTTCCGGGAACGGGGATGCCCCAGCTGAAAGATGTTCTTGAAACGCTTAAATCGTTTAATCCCTCTTTAATAAAGGATAAAACCTCGTTTTTTCTAAAAGGCGGCTTAATAAATTCGGGGCGGCTCTCGATATATTCCTCCAGCCTTTTTTCATATTTGTTCAATTTTAAAAAATAACTTTCCTCTTTAACCCTCGACGCAGGTCTTCCGCATTGAGGACAGTTGCCGTCTATAAGGACCTTGCCGGTCAGGAAAGTTTCGCAGGGAGTGCAATACCAGCCCTCATATTCGGAAAGATAAATATCACCCTTTTCCATTAACGCGGAAAATGCGAGTTGAACCGTTTTTATGTGGTCTTCATCGGTAGTTCTAATAAACCTGTCATAAGATATGGAAAGCATCCCAAAAAGGTCCTTGAACTTGATATGAACGGCATCGGCAAGCTCTTTTGGAGTTATACCCCTTGCGTTTGCTTCTTTTTCTATTTTTAATCCGTGTTCGTCTGTCCCGGTCAGAAAAAATACCTTATAGCCGGATAACCTTTTAAATCTTGCGATAGAATCGGCAATAACCGTTGAATACGCATGACCGATATGGGGTTTATCGTTTACGTAATAAATAGGCGTAGTAACATAAAAATAGTTTTTATAATTATCTTTATTTGCCATAACTTTATTCCTGTTCCTTAATCTTGCGTTAGAAATTTATTTTCTGGATTCCCGCTTTCGCGGGAATGACACCCGTTGGGTGAGAAGTTAAATTCCTGTATTGTCATTCCCGCGAAAGCGGGAATCCAGATATACATAGCTTTAGAATATATAATATAACTTCTATTGCAGGATTAAGGCGGTTCACTCCTGCTCATCCGGATTATCGCTATAAGGGTCAAAGCTGCTATGGTAAAAAACATCGCTTCTCTCCTTTACCGTTTTGCAAATATCCTCATCGGGGTTTAGCGGGTCAAAAGCAAGACAACATAAAAGCCTGCCGCAATATCCTACAAGTTTACCCGCATTCTGACATTGCAGTTTTGTGATTTTTGAGGCTACATAATTAGACCCTTTGCCGACCGAGCTGCAGCAGCATGCTCTTCCGCATAAGCCTATCCCCCCTAAAAGTTTACATTCATCCCTGATATTAATCTGACGCATTTCGATTCTTAAATGAAATTTTCCGGCAAGTATTTTTACAAGCTCTCTAAAGTCCACTCTTTCTTCGGCGCTATAAAAAAATATAAGTTTGTTTTCGGAAGGCAAATATTTAACCTTAAGAAGTTTCATTATAATTTTAAGATTGTCTATGTTTTCCTTGCAGAAAGAGAAACCCTCGCTCTCGATAGGGTAAAATACAAACCTTTCCCCCGTTTCGAAACCGTAAATTTTTCTGATTATCCGGGGCGTGGTTTTGGGGTCTTTATCGGCAAT
>JAJYQZ010000320.1 GCA_021794335.1 bacterium | reverse complement strand
TGTTATTAAAAAAACCGTTATACGATGCCGGAGTTAAAAGAGGTTTTTTTATTTCAATTTTCTTTTTTACGGCCGCCTTAGAAGGCTTAGTAACGGCCGCCGCCGGAGCCTCTTTTGCCGGTTTTTTAGCGCAACCTGTTAAAAGCAGGGATCCGCCGGTCGTAACGATAATTAATAAAATCAATAGCTTCATCAATCTTTTCATTGTTACCTCCTACTTATTTATTATGATTTGGGATTAACTTCCTATTACCTTAATTTTGCAATAGAAATCAATAAATAGATTTTAGCAGCTTAATAAGACTGGATTCCCGCTTTCGCGGGAATGACAACATTTGGGTTAAAAGACTATATTCCCGCGAAGCACTGTCATTCCCGCGAAGCACTGTCATTCCCGCGAAGCACTGTCATTCCCGCGAAGCACTGTCATTCCCGCGAAAGCGGGAATCCAAAAGTTATATAATTTCTAATGCAAAATCAGGGTATTATAATGATTTTTATGGTTTTATATAAGCATATCCCTGCATTTCTTTCTTAATAATGTAAGCAACGGCGCCCGGATACACCACATTAACAAACGGGAAAAGCTGTTTCTCGTGAACATGCATGGCAAGCATCGTCATATGGCATGCAACAAGATTAACCCCATAAGTGCTTAAACTCTGAAGCAGGGGGTAAAACTTTTTATCGTATTTTTTCATAAATACTTTAAGTCCCGGACCGTATGCGACTACATCGACTTTATAGTTAATGCCGTGAGCGCTCATAATCTGGACAACTTTAGCGGCATTGCCGAGGGCAAGATTCCATCTTGCGGGATTATCCTGCGTTATTTGAATCACAACTTTCATAGTCTTATTTTTAAAATACGGAAGCGCCTGTATCTTTTTATAGGCATAAGCGTTGCCGCTAAAATACACTAAAGTCAAAGCCAAAACGATAAAAGCCGCTTTAAATTTTAGCAAACCCTTTTTAAATAAATATTTATTCATTATTATTATTCTCCTTTTTCCATTTTTTAATAACTATATGCCAACCATTTATTTATAATTTTTTAATCATTTTCCTACGCTTATTTTGTAGCCCTTTGAAAGCGAATAAACATACAGATCGAGATACTTCCACACTTTAGAGCCTATCTTCTTTTTGAATCCCTCTTCTCCAGTGTATATACAGTGATTAAACTGATCCTGCATAGTAATAATTTTACCCCATTTTTTATATGTGGGATAATAAACTGCGTGGCCTATTACTGGCTTGGTCGGCTTGCCGCCCAGAACGCCTGCTCCACCGCCGGGATGACAGGAATCGCAGCTAAGATTGGAAGCGCCGAGCGGAGTATCGTAATAATGTTTTCCAAGCGTTAAAGCCTGTTGGACAGTTTTTGGGTTCCTGTCTGCCTTTGTGAAAACAGGGCTTGGCGTTGCATTATATCCTTTAATTCTGTAACCGTTGCTTAAATAGGTTACATAAAGGGTAAGCTCATTAAGTTTCTGTCCGCTGAGCGGTTTTCCTTTTAGCACATGAACGATGCACATATTCAGTCTTTCTCCGAGAGTAATAATTTGATGGCTTTTGGGATTGAATCTCGGAAAAGTAGCGGCAACGCCGGCTAAACTTTTAACCACCTTGCCGGCTTTTGGAATATATGTGCCGATACTGTCAACATGACACTTGGCGCATGAAAAACCGTTTGTTCCAAGTTTAGCGCTATAAAATTCGGATTTCCCAATCTTTAAGGCGGCCTGTATTTTTTCTTTGGCAATCATTTTCTTGTTTAATTTTCCTTTTGCGTAAGAAACACTATTAAAAAAGTATGATGCAAAGACAACCAGAAAAACTCCCAAAACAACTAAAATAAATCTCTTCATTTTATCCTCCTAAGATAAGGTTGTTTTATGTTTAAGGTTTTAGAAATGTATAACCCTGCATCTGCTTTCTGGCTATCTCTATGACTCCCGCTGGAACTACTTTAACAAAAGGAAATAGCGCTTGTTTTGTTAAATGGGCCCCAAGCATGGTATTATGGCATGCCCGTATTTTTAATCCGTAAGTAACTAAACTTTGAAGAACGGCTTCATTTTTTTTATCGAATTTCTTCATCACCATTCTTATGCCCGGACCAAACACGACAAGCTCCAGCTTATATTTGAAAGAATTATCCCCAAACGCGGCCATAACATTTTTTATATTGGCAATCGCAAGTCCCCACCTTGCCGGCTTTGCATAATCAACTTCTAACACCATTTTCATAGTTTTGTGTTTAAAAAATTCGGGAAGAGGCAATGGATGAGTATTGTAATATGCTGAATAGGAACTGTAAGACGATGGACCATACTTTAAAGCGTAAGCCTTGGACGCGGACGAGAAAAATAAAATTGAAACCGCGGCAATCATTAATAAACTTAAAAATAAACGAGACTTTTTCATTTTTAATCTCCTTGTTTTTAATTTAGTTATAAGTAATTATAAGCTGCGTAAAATACTTATCGACTTACCCCTCTCTCTTAATTTATATAAGAGTTTATATAAGGGAGTTTTGAAACTGCTTAAGCCATCGTCTTAATTTTAATTATCCCGCAGTCCTTGAATGCCTGTATATGACATCTTCCGTTTTGATAGATTTAATAGTTTTATGATTTTTTATATATTCTGCAATGACGTCAGATGCGTTAAATTTGGTTAATCCTTTATCGCTTGTATTCATGTTTTGCATCTTGCCGCCCGTGGAAACCGCCCAGTATTTTTTAGTCAAGTCTAACGGCTTTCCGTTAATCTCCCAGCTTTTAATTCTTTTATGCAATGATTCATTGAGAAGCAAATGAAATTTTGAATTAGAAACACGCGTTGCATCTCCGCCCATCTGCAAATAAGCATCTTTTGCAAAAACATCGCTTAAAACGCTTAGCTGCGATAATAATAACTGTTTTCCGGTAAGAAGAGTTTTATAAACCTCGGGGTAGGTCGTACCGTATTCGCCGTAAACATTTTCCATAGTAATATCGGAGCCGGGAAGTAAGGTTTCTCCCCAGCGCCAGCCGGGTGCAAAAAACAACGGGGTATCAAATTTTTCTATAAATGCCTGCTGCGCAACGTTATCAACCGTGCTGATAAATGTTGCTCTTCTATATAATAAATCTTCGGTAATTCCAAGTTTTTCATTAAGTATATGTTTATAAGGCGCATATTCTTCGTCTATTATCCTGCTTATTTCGGGGTCAGGCTTAATCCAGTTCGTAACTATCGGGATAAGTTTATGGTCGTAATCCGCTATTTTCTTATTTTGAACATTTAAATCAATCCTTCCGACAAACTTTCCGTGCGTTCCCGCCTGAACGATTATGGTGTTATTGATGATTTCTGGAGCGGGAAGTATGTCATGGGTATGCCCGCCGACTATAATGTCTATTCCCTTAATGAGGGCGGCGAACTTCCTGTCCACTTCGAGACCGTTATGGGAAAGGACGACGACAAGATCGACCTTTTCCTTGCCCTTTAATTCATCGACCATCTTTTGAGCATGAGAGGTATTTATTCCGAAATCCCAATTTTTAACGAAATGCGCGGGATGCGCTAACGGAACATAGGGGAACGCCTGTCCGATGATTCCCACCCTTAACCCGTTGACTTCCTTAATAATATAAGGCTTAAAGATAAGGCCGCCCCATGTAGCGTTGGTAACATTTTGGGCAATAAACGGAAAATTAAGGCTTTTTATGTTTTCGAGAAGCTGTTTTTTGCCGTAAGTAAACTCCCAGTGTCCGGTCATGGCGTCGTAACCCATGGCGTTTTGTACATTTACCACCGCCATGCCTTTGGTAAGGAGGGCTATGCCCGTTCCCTGCCACGCATCCCCCGTATCGAGCATTATCGTCTTGCCGTGCCTTTCTTCCTTTATTTTATTAAAGACGGCTGCCATATGTGCGTAACCGCCCATAGGGCCGTACTGCTTTGCATGCTTTGCAAAATCCTTATATGAACAGAAATAATCCATCACGGAACCGGGGTTTATATCGTAGTAAAGGTTGAAAGAATCGCCGACAAGGTGGCCCGGCCTGCCATTCATTGCGCGGGGGCCGATATTGACGGAAGGCTCGCGGTATAATACGGGCTTGAGATGGGCGTGCGAATCGGAGTTCCACATTATCGTAAGGTTGCCTACCGGCTTAAACTTTAAAATATTAACGGGGTTAACCGTGGCTGCGCCTGCAAGAAGAGCCGCTCCTTTTATAAAGTCCCTTCTGGTAATCTTTCGTAAATCCATTTATTATCAGCCTCCTGTTTTTTGAAAGTTTTATATAAGTTTATATAGGAATGCAAAGATCTTTAAAATCCGGTCTTTACGGAATCCATAATTTGAATAATCTGTTTCGTTACGGTTATGATAGTTTTTTTCTGCTCGGCGTTATTCTTAAAAAATTTAGAGAAATAAGAGGGCAGGAAAGAAATCATTACCGTGTATTTGCCTTCTTTGTAGATGGCAATCCTGCATGGCATAAACGCGGCATAGTTCATATTGTATTTTAAAAGTTTATAGCCGTCTATCAATTTGCAAAAATCTATCACCTTCAGATCGGGAATCTTGTATCCTATTCCTTTTATACCCGTGGATATAGGGGCAATCGCAAGAATGCTGTAGTTTGCATCTTCTATTCCCTGTTTCAGATCGAACAGGGCGCTTTTAAAGCTCTTCTTGACCTTGACGATATAAAAGGGGCCCTTGGGAATTTTTGTAGCAAACGAGTTTATGGGAAAAAAAACCGCGATAAAAAGCGATAAACCGAAAATAAACGCCAGACCGGCAACGGCAGGCATTACGACAAGCCTTCTTTTCTTCATCTTTACCTCTTGTGATATGTATTATATTTTCACACTACATTGACTATGCTGGATTCCCGCTTTCGCGGGAATGACACTTGTGATATGTATTATATTTTCACACTACATTGACCATAACGGTCTTTTTATAAACATTATGATGGGTGTCGTACATAACGAACTCTAACGGCGCTTTTTTGTCCGCTTTTAAATAAAAGGCAAGAAAAGGGTTAGCGGATACGGCTATGCCGTAATCACAGGTGGTTACTAATTTTTTATCGTAATAAATATCGACTTTGTTAATAATCCACATAGGTATTATTTTTCCTGTTTTTGGGTTTTTAACAAGACCGGTATCCATGGGATGCTTTGTTATCGACATAACTTTAAATATCTGACCCTTTTTTACCTTTCTCGGGACTCTTACAAGAATTGTTCCTAATTTCATATCAAACTCCTTATTATATATTGATTCTAATAATAATTTTAATTGTTATGGTTAAATATTATGATGCTATAGTTTTTGCTAGCAGCCGCCGACCGTCACTTTTACAAATTCACGATTGCCGTAAAGCGACCCGTTCGAGTATTCGGTTATAACCTGAACATAGGAATCCTGCTGAAGCTTAATTCTCGTTGCAATAAAAGCCCTGCCGTTATCCGGCGTTAAATAAAACGAAGCAACATGGGAAACAGGATTATTAAAATCAAAGACATGGAATGCGCTGATATAATCCCCTTTTTTCATCGGATATTTAGAGTCGATGGCGAGCGGGACAAGACCGCCGTTTTGCGCAATCAAAGGCAGGTGTATCTTGGGAAGCATTAATTTTTTAAATTCGGCGGAATCCTTTTCCAGCCATGTAATCTCTTTCCCCTTAAATTTTTTTAGTTTTGTTTTAATGATATGAATCTTTTTGGCAGGCTTACCTGCTTCCTTCGCCGCAAGAGCCGTAGCGGCATCGGAAACTACGGAAACTGGGACTAATGCCGCAACGGTGATTACGGCAGTTTTCTTAATAAAATCTCTTCTCGAAACATGATCGTTCATTCTAAAAACCTCCCTTGTTTTTAATCGTTAAGCTATTTTAAAATATAACCTAAGATATATAATACTTGCTGTATTTCTCTATATCATTGGGCGGAGCCCGCAAATTTCCTCAATGTTTCCACTCTATATTTGCCGCTGCCTACCCATTTTGCTACAAGCAAAAAGTCTTTTGCATTCCAGTACCCCGGCAAAACAAATATCTTTTTATGAGACGGGCTGAAAAAAATATCGTGCGGAACTCCCGTAACATGAAAAAGCGCCGCTATCTGCGAACCGGACATCCTCTTTCCGTTAAAATATTCCGTCGTCTTATTGCTGTATATGTCAACCATAACGGGATGAAAATGCTTATTAATATAACCTATAAAATCCTTGTCGGTAAAAACATGCTTATCCATTCTTATGCAGTAGGCGCATGTAGGGTAATAAAAATGGACCAAAAAGTATTTTTTATCCGTCTTATTGTGTTTAATGGCGGCGCCAAGGCTCTCCCAGTGAATTTTACCTGCAGCTGAGGCTATCTTAGGCAAGATTAATGTTAAAATACATAATAAAAGTAAAAATGCCGTTAATAATCTTTTTGGTTTCATAATCTTTTTAAGTTATAATTTAAGTTATAAAGAGCTTATTATATGTACGGAGAGCAATTCAAAATTTCCGGTGATAGTGAGAATGCCCATTAAGATTAAAAATATTCCGGAGACTATCGAAAATAGTCTTAAATAGCCCTTTATTCTTTTGAAAAATGCCATAAAATATGCCAGAAATAAGCCTGCTAAAATAAACGGCAGTCCGAGCCCGAGGCTGAAGACCGATAAAAGTTCGACTGCCCTCGTTAAAGACGAGCCGATAGAGGTATAAAGAACGATGGAAGCAAGGATAGGTCCTACGCACGGAACCCACCCCGCCGCAAACGCAACCCCCA
>JAJYQZ010000019.1 GCA_021794335.1 bacterium | reverse complement strand
ATAAATTGTGGTTAATATCGATTAAGGTAACCTCTCTCACAATATCTTTAAGAGTTAGAGTGTAAGCCAGAGTTGCTCCCAACCTGCCTGCTCCAATTATGCTAACTTTCATTAAAAATTGCCTCCTAAATAAGGGACTGTAACTGTAAATGTTGTTTTAATTTTATTTAATTTGAAAAAAATAAATTATATAATATAACCGCCTAAAAAATCAATAAATAATTATAACCCTAATCCCGATTTAGAAATTTAATTTTATGGATTCCCGCTTTCGCGGGAATGACGATAATGGAATTTAAACTTTAACCCAACGGGTGTCATTCCCGCGAAAGCGGGAATCCAGATTTACTTAGCGTTGGAATATATAAATATTTTCTAAATCGGGATTTGGGTATAATTTATAATTATAATTTATATTAAGCCGTTAGTTATATGATAAGTTCTTTAAAAAACAAAAAAGCTCCGATAAATAATTTTTATCGGAGCTTTTAAGCTTTAACTAAAGCCGTGGGGCAGGTTTAAATAAAGATTACAGATGATTATAAGCAACCGGCGCCCATTTTATTTAATTTCTTTTTTGACTTATTTTCGTCATTTTTAGTCTTTGAATTTTTTTTAGCCGTTATCTTACCGCCGGTAACCTGTTGACTGCCTTGCAAAGCATAACTGTTATTTATGCCTGAAACCATGCTAAAACTGACCATGAATATGAAAGCTGCGGCGACGGTAAAAACAGTACTGATAATGAATTTTTTCATCGTATTTTCATCTCCTTTTTTAATTGATTTAAAATTAATTTTAATAATAATCGTACTTATATTAACCAATTTTTAACAGTATAACATAAACACATAAGATTGTATATGTCCCTTTCTAAATTAATGAACAAGCGGAAAGTTTCCAAATACTACTTTATTCCGGTGAAGCAAGTCTATTTTGGGATTCCATGAAGACATGCCGAACCTTAATATTTTAACATTATAGCCCATTACTTTTAACAGCGATGCAGCCATCGATTCCCACTGCCCGACATAGCAGATGCTGATAATTGTATGGTGTTTCGGAAGCATCTCTAAATACTTTGGAGTAAAAAGCACCTGCAGGGGAATATTATGGGCGCCGGCAATATGACCCATTTTCACAAATGCGGCATGCTCTCTTACATCTAAAAGAAAATAGTGTTTCGGGTTGTGTTCTACGACATACTCTTTGTAAAGCACCGGTGCCATAATTTGGGGGACGCCCACCACCGCGACGGCGTTCGGTTTTGGACCGACATGATGAGGGTTCAGCGCTTCATAAGCCTTTTGCGCCAACACTTGATTAAAACTTCCGGCATAAGAAACGGCCGCTGAGGAAAGTAAGAAAATCACGCTTAAGATAATAATCTTTTTCATAATTTTAACTCCTTTTTAATAGTATTGCATTAAATTTATTATAATATATATTAACTATATATTATAATGATAATCTTTTAAACTACCAACAAAATACCTTATCATATTTAAATACATCCTTTAAGAAGCCGTTATAGTCGATGCCGTCTTCGTAAAGCCTAATAACGCTTGTATCATAAGATTTGGAATGGATATCGATAATTTCGGTTTCCGTTTTTGACGGCTCTCTTTTTAATACATGAAGTATTTTCATATTTAGCTCTCCAAACTCTTTACATTTATTCTTTATAATTAATTAATAAGGTATAACTACATCGAATTCAAGCATTTTATTTGCCAATTCTTCATTTGTCAAATATTCGAAAGGGTTATCCCTGCAATTAGTAAAGACGGGAAGTTCAAGCATATTTTGAACCATATCGAGATGCTTGGCTATGGTCTTATTATCTTCAAGCTTTCTATCGAGAACATATACTTCAACTTTATCGTCAAGAAGCGTAAGCCCTCCCGACATTCTAAGCGCTTCAGCCTGCCTGTCGCGGGTAAAAACCGCAATTTTTTTAGTCATTTTATTTACCTCCTACATTAAAAAACCAAAAGCCTGTCTTCGTTTGTTAATGCGTTTATTATGCTTGCGTTTTCGTATTGAGAAGCGTACAGGAAACCTTCAACCTTTTCATGTATGCTTCTAATGCTGCACGAATATTCGCAAAGCGAGACATCCGAACCGGCTTCTTTTAATTTACCGACAAAATTTTTATCGTTTAATAAATTTACTCCATCATCCATTATAAAGCATTTTATTTCATAACCCAAATGTTTAGCGCTGCCTATAATATTTTCGACATGGCCCTTATATTTATCTGTTGTTATTAAAATTGCAAGTTTCATTTAAAAATCCTCAAATGTTATATATATTATCTGTAAGGGAATTTTAATAATGCGGAGACACGCCGCTTTCCGTATCCTTAACCTCTTCCCGCCCTGATTTCAAGACATATTCTCTTATTAAAAGAAGAATAGCGCCTATAATCATGATTATACCCCACAGGATAAAACTCTCTTTTATTCCGGTAACGGCTTCATCGGATAATTTTCCTATGACCTTACCTTTATTTAAATAAGATAAGAAAAATGATGCGTATATAGTAAATAATCCATATAAAGCTAAAAGTGTTATTCCGCACCAGTTATGATTTTTTCTTTTTTTCATGTTAGCTGCAGCCATTTAAATCCTCCTTAGTACTAATATTTAATGTTTTATTACCATATCGCCTGTTGAAACTTAAGGGCAAGATACATTCCGAGAACCAGCGTCGGTAAAAATAACACCCCTGCCCATGAAAACATCAAAAATCCGGACCATAGAGTTCCGATATTGCACCCTAACGCTATTCTTGCGCCCACGCCCGTAAGAATGCCGCCGATAAAATTTTGAAGAAACATTATTTTCCTTTTCGGCACTCTCCATTTGAATTCTCCTCCTAAAATAGCTGTGGTCGTAGAACCGGCGAATGTGGTTATAACAAGCAAGGTCATCGGAATAGCTACGGGGACTATTTGAAACCAATTTGACGATATTTTAGGTAAAAATGAGGCTTTATAATGTCCGACCGTGGTATATAAATTTATGAAAGGAGCCAAAATGTATGTGTCGAAACTGCCGTAAGGAGTGGTAACGCCCATGTAGGCTGCTTTATGTACGGTAAAATATGAGACTAAAAAAACTATAATTGCAACGACGGCAAACAATAATCCGCCCAATCTCGGGGAATAAGCCTCTTTAAATTTTAACATATCCCATGTTATGACAGGTTCTTTATAATTTTCACCCCGTTCCTTACTAATCTTCGTAAATCTTCTTCTAGTAAGATATAATCCTAAACCAAGGAAAAAAATGCCAAAAATTAAAGCTACGACAAAGGGTCCCCATATGGCATTTCCAAACCACTGATGAGGAATATAATCGGAAAGGCCGGGTTTTATAGTAAGCCATGGTATAGTATGCAAAATCCAGTAAAGAAAATTAGTTAATGGAAAAATCAAGAATGCAAAGAATATCGTTCCTACCAGTATTCCAAATAATTGCATCCAATTTTGCGTAAATCCTGAACCCGCCCTGAATATCAAACCGCTCATGCATGCGCCGCAAAGTCCTATGCCGAATCCAAACAAAAGTGCGCCGACCAAATCATACCATCCCGAAGGAAATACGCCTTCAACCGCGGCTTGTACAGGAACGATTCCAAGCGATTCTATAATGCCGAAAGCAAGAATAGAAATTCCAAAAGCCCATAAAATACCTTCCAATATTTTTGTATCTTTTGCCATGAATATGTTGTTTGTGGCAAGCACAAAACACATTCTTCCCCTTTCGAGCGCCGCGCCAAAAATTAATCCTGCAATACCTATTATGGTATATTCGAGAAAATAAGGATTCATAATATAATGCCCCCTTTATTTAAAATAAAATTATTAAATTATAACTGAATTATTTAGGATGTTTTTTTAATTTTGATAGTAAACTCGCCCGGACCTGTTTTTGTTACGCAGTAAGGATAATTTAATTTATTGAGCATGGACGGAAACGAGTTTTCAACCGCTGCAGAATGATCGGTGTAAACCTCCAGCACCTGTCCTACTTTCATTTTGTTGAGCTTTTTATGAGCCATAGCTTCGGGAATAGGGCATGTTTCACCCAACACATCTAATGTTTCATCCGGTTTTACATTTTCTAAATTTTTTTCTTCAGCCATTTCAAGCCTCCTTTTATAATTTTATATATTAAAATTAAAAACTTTCCTGCCAAATTGGTCCTTTATACGGGAAAAACTCTATTCCTTTTGTTGCGCCTGCAATTTTAGTTACCGTACCGTCCCCCCAGTTTGCCGTCCAGACATTGCCTTTATTGTCTATTGCTATGAAGTTAGGGTTCATCCCTGTTGCGTAAGTATTTAGAATCTTTCCCGCATGGCTCAACTTGACGACATTATTAGAATATATGCAGGATATGAACATATTTCCCGAAGTGCTTAATGCAATTCCGTATGGCGCGCCTTTCACATGAAATGTCTTTAAGATTTTCCCTGTTTTATCGAATTTTAATACACTGTCGCTTAACCCGTTTGTAACATAAATATTACCCGCCGGACCTATAGCAATACCCTCGGGCTTTCTTTGAGCTTTGAATATTTTTTCTATCTTTCCGCTTTTATTTAAAACGGTAACGGTTCCTTTATTTAAAAAATTCGTAACATAAATATCGCCGTTCCCGTTTAAAGCTAAACCGTAAGGGGCAATTCCCGCATAAAAGACCTTTAATATTTTAAGCGACGGGTTTAATTTCGTGACGGTCTTAGAGTGGATCGATGCAACATAAATATCCCCATCCGGCCCTATCGCGATTCCGGCAGGAATCATTCCAACCTTAACCTTCTTAATGATTTTTCCGGTTCTGCCGAGCTTTACTACATATCCAATGCCTGTCGTAACATAAATATACCCGTTTTTATTTATTACGACCCCAGACGGAGCAAAATCTGCTTTCATATTCTTAATTATCTTTCCTTTTTCGTTAAGCTTAATCACATTTAAAAATCCGCCGATGGCAACATAAATATTATCTTTCTTTCCTACGGCAAGCCCGTAAGGCGACCTTCCGACTTTAAAATTTAACGCGCTCGCGTTATGAACATATCCGATATTAATCAGAAAGATAATTAACAAGGGGAAAACCAAAAAATATTGCGCCTTGGCCACGGCTAGGCCGTAAAAACATTTGTGAAATTTCATTTATTGTCCCTAATTTATATATTTATATAATAGAAATATTTCAAGCCCGTTCTTTAAATATAGATTTAACGATGCCGTTTAATAAAGATTCGGTGTATAATCTTATGTCATTCTTTAAAATGCTATCCATCCGCAGCTGGATTATTCTGATAACAGGTCCCATTATTAAAGCCGATGCGATGACGATATCCATATCTCTAAAAACCCCGCTGTCGATCTTTTCCTTAATAAAATTCTTTATAAATTCAAAAGGTTTTGAAGAGCATATCGGCGGGGCATCAGGCAAAAATTCTTTGTGCTTAACATAGAGAATAAATTCTATTAGATGCGGTTCTTTTTCCGACATATCGAATAAGTTATATATAATTGATCTTAACGCCTCTTTGTCATTCGGAGCTTTTTGAATACCTAACCTGATTTTATTTAAAATAATTTCCGTAGTCTTATCGTATAAAAATTGTCCTATCTGTTCTTTGGAAGAAAAATAGTAATATATTGCTCCTATGCTTATGCCGGCGCCTTTAGATATATTTCTAATGCTTACATTTGCATAACCTGCCCTTGCAAATTCTCTTATGCAAAATTCAAATATCTTCTTTTTTGCTATATTTTCCTTTATTGAACTCATCCCTATTTTTTAAAATGAACGCTCGTTTTATTTTATTAGAAACATTATAAGTTATTTAAAAATAATTTGTCAATAAAAAAATGAACGCTTCGTTTTATTATTTTTCTATTCCAGTTCTCGACGGAATACTTTTAGAATAATAGTGTTTGATTTCCGTCATCTCGGTAACCAAATCAGCCGCATCTATTATTTCTTTAGGGGCATTTCTTCCCGTCAGTATTAATTCTATATCTGGTCTTTTATTTTTTATTAAGTTTATAACTTCCTCCGTTTTTATTATTCCCAAATTTAAAGCGACATTTATTTCATCTAAAATCAAAATGCTTATATCGTTTTTGCCCGAAGCAATATTTTCGGCGAGGGTTAGACCTTCCCTGTTAAGTTCTATATCTTTTTGCGGAATATTTTTTTTATCGATAAAAAATGGCCTGCCGACTTGATAAATCTTGATTAGGGGGAGGCATTTTTCTATTGCTTTAAACTCTCCCGAATACGAACCGCCCTTCAGAAACTGGATTATTACCGATTTTAAGTTATGGCCGCTTGCTCTCAAAGCCTGCCCTAATGCAGCCGTTGTTTTTCCTTTGCCGTTGCCTGTGTAAACCTGAACTAAACCAATCTCGAGGGCTTTTCGGGTAGAAATTTCCTTAAACCAATTATTATGAACCGATAGATTTTTGTTATCGGTTTTACCGGTCCGTACGTTGTCTGTATTATCGTTTGGATTCATTAAATATTAATATCTGATCTTTCAGGTTTTTTATCGCAGCATTAAACAAATGTTTTGCCTTTAAATAGTTTTCTACAGGAATTTTATAGCCGTTGACGCTAAAAAGCGATCTGAATATAATCCTGTTATTTTTAACCGTGTAACTTGTTTTGAAAGTCCCGACGGTATTTTTGATTTCTATATCTTTAGGAATAAAAACAGGCTTGTAATTTTTTGGAAATTTTAAACTTACGACAGAGTTTTCCGAAAAATTATATCCGATCCTTAAAGAATACTTTCTGTAATTAAGGGCTGTTAGTTGGGATAATGTTGTCCTTGTTCTGAGGGGGAGTCTTATTATGACAAGCCGTCCGTTTTTTTCTG
>JAJYQZ010000328.1 GCA_021794335.1 bacterium | reverse complement strand
TTATATTTAATTTATCCAGCACTAAACGGGTAGCCTTTTCCATAAAGGGAAACTTTGCCTGTATCGTGCAGCCCCAAAAAAAAGCGCTCTCTTTATTCATATATTTTTATCTATTTATATTTTTTAATTCAATTAATTATTTTTTTATTTAAATAAAATTTAAAAATTTCGATAATTTTTTCTTTTAATTATTACTAGTAATAGTATAAAATATATTAAGAAAAAATTCAATTTCAAAAATGATACTTAATCTATGGAATCTATGGATATTTTTAAACAAATCCAGCCTGACGATTCATTAAACGATATAGATTATGTAAAAACCTTTTCATCCTTTAACAAGCCGGTTGCCGTTAAAGGAGTAAAAGGGGAAATATTGTATATGAACGAGCTTGCGAGAAATCTATCAAAATTATCGGATCAGGAAATATTTGCCTCATACGACGAAAAATTGCCCGAAGACATAGCGCAGGTTAATGGGCTGGGACTCGTATCGATCGAAAAAATAATAAGATTAAAAACTACCGCCGTAGAGACGGAAGAAAAATTTTTTCATATCGAAAGCAAAACTCTTTTAAATAAATTCGGCCTGTTTTACGGCACGATGTTTATTTTTTATGATTTTACTTCGCTTGTTAAATATGTACTAAATATTAAAAATAATTCGGAAAATAAGGTTTATGACGAGATAACGGGTTTATTTTTAAAAAATCAATTTAAAGAAATGCTTTCAATGGAAGTAGAAAGGGTTACAAGATATGGATTCCCTCTCACCCTTGCGGTATTTTTCTTTGAAAATCTGGCTTTTTTCGGCCAATCGTTTGGAAAAGATAAATTAAATCAGCTGCTCAAATTTTTCGGTATTTTTTTCAAGCAGAAATTTAGAAAAACCGATACTATTTTTAGAATCGATTTTAATAGCTTTATTTGCATATTGCCTCACACGAACTATGAAAGCGCAAATAACAAATTTAAGAAATTACAAAAAGAGCTTGATGAGGTAATAAAATTTCAAAGCAGTATTAAACCGATTTTAATTTTCGGAATTTCGGAATTCGACTTAAAAAAGCATTATAAAAATTATGAGCTTTTAATAGAAGAAGCGAGGATAAGCCAGCAAAATAACAAATTTTACAAATAAACTTAACCCCTGCCTGCTAACTTTCCAATAGCACGCCTGATACGCTTTTCAAATATTTATACGAAGAAATCAGTGAAAATACTATACTGATAAAAATCAATATGAGACCTATGTCCCCAAAATTTATATTAAAATGCTCATAATAAATCAATAAAAAAAATATGCCGAACATTTGGAAAGCGGTTTTCCATTTTCCCTCCTTTCCCGCAGAAATAACGACCCCTTTTTCGCTGGCAATAGCCCTTAACCCCGTAATAAATATTTCCCTGAATATAATTATAACAACCACCCATGCAGGAATTCTATTTAATGGAATAAGCATTATAAGAATTGTTACTACAAGAAGTTTATCGGCGATAGGATCTAAAAAAATTCCTAAATTTGTTACCAATTTTTTCTTTCTTGCTATATAGCCGTCTATAAAATCGGTTAATACGGCAAAGATAAAAAAAACCGAGGCATATATGCCGTAGATTTCTTTTTTGAAAAATAACAACGCAAATATCACGGGTATAATTAAAATTCTAGACATCGTCAAAAGATTGGGCAGGTTATATATTTGTTTTTTACTTTGCATTGTTACCTTCCCTCCTGTAATACTTCATTACCTCGTTAACATAACCGCGGGTTTCGCTGTACGGGGGTATGCCTCCGTATTTTTTAACGGCTTTGCTTCCCGCGTTATATGCGGCGAGAGCCAGAGGCAGATCCCCGTTATACCTGACAATAAGGCTTTTTAAGTATTTCGTTCCGCCATAAATGTTTTGAGACGGATTAAACGGCTTCAAGACATTAAGTTGCCTCTGAGTCCCGGGCATTAATTGCATAAGCCCTTCGGCGCCTTTATCCGAAACCGCATCGTCATTAAATCCTGATTCTGCTTTTATAACGGCTTCTATCAATCTGGAACTAACTTTATATTTATTGGAGGCTTTAAGTATTATCTTTCTGTATAAGACATTATTGTATCGCTTAAAATTATTCGGATGCTGCCTTGTCTTCATATAAAGCCGATAGTTATTCGAAACGGGAACATTAGAAAAATAAACCGTTCCGTTTTTGCCGACGCGCATATAAATGTCGGCCGCCCCTGCCTTGAGATTAACAAAATTAATTAAGCAAAAAGAAGCAAAAATCAATAATAAATATGCATATTTTTTCATAAACTACAGGACAAAAGGGCATTTACCGCAGAAGCGGCAGACGAACTCCCCCCCAAATTTCCGAAATTACCGATAGAAGAATAAAAATTATCTTCGTAAAGTAATTTTTTGGACTCTGCCGCTCCGACAAAACCCACAGGCATAGCGATTATTATAGGCGGATTGTAATTCATAAAGCTAAAAAGACGCTTGCATAAATCCATGACCTCGATAAGCGCCGTCGGAGCATTTCCAATCGCAATTATATCGGGCAGATTTTCTATTGTCGCCAGCCTTATGGAAAAAGCCGTTTTTGTTATATTATTATAACTGCCCTCATTATCTTTAATCTTATTGGAAAATTCATATTTATTTTCTAAATTTTGCTGTTTTTTCAATAAAACATCATAATCAAGGCCTATATAGCAGTCTAAATCAAGCATGATATTTTTATTGACATTTTTACTTATACCCGCCTTCGTCATCTCGGAGTCGCATACAATTTTTAACGGTTCTTTTTTTTTAATTTTTTCATTAATCAGGTTTGCCCCCTTTTGAACCGAATTGTTTGTAAAGAAAACGGACCCTGCATAATTTATATCGCTCGTGGCATGGATAACTCTTTTAACAACCGCCTTTTCTGCTTCGGAATAAAAACCGTCGAAACGGGTATTCCCTTTTAGTAAAGAATCTATTATGGTTATGCTTTGTTTATAAATTTCTTCGCCAATGTTAGATGTCATAGCGCAATGTTTTAATAATTCCCTATAAATGTTATAATATATTATATGTTAAATTTATATAATAAAATTTATCACATTTTACGACTTAAGACAAGCTCCGAACTTGTTAAAAAATAAAAATGAAAAATAAAGAATCGTTATTTGATAAATCGCAGCAGGAATTAGAAAAATTCTGCGTTTTAAACGGGTTTAAAAAGTATAACGCTCATCAAGTTATGAGATGGGTTTATTTTTATCAGACCTTCGATTTTACTAAAATGACCGACATCTCAAAATCTTTAATAGATGAATTATTAAATAATTTTCATACTAACCTCCCTGAGATAGCGGGCGCAACATATGAAGAAGATATAAACGGCTATTCAAAAAAATATTTAATCAGACTTGCGGATGATATGACCATAGAATCGGTATTGATAAATTATAACAGCAGAAAAACTTTATGCGTTTCTTCCCAAATCGGGTGCAAAATGGGCTGCGCATTTTGTGAAACTGCAGGACTCGGCGCAGGCAGAAACTTATCCTCAGGTGAAATAATATCACAAATATTACTGATAAGTAAGGATATAAAAGAAAAAATTACAAATGTAGTTTTTATGGGTATGGGCGAACCGTTAGACAATATGATAGAAGTGAAAAAATCGTTAAATATTATGTCGGATAACAAGTTTCTTGCTATAGCGCCGCGGAAAATCACTATTTCGACTTGCGGCTTATTAGATAAACTTCACGACATCGAAAAATTTAAATATAAAATCGCCATATCTTTAAACGCTTCGGATAATATTACAAGAAATAAGCTTATGCCCGTCAATAAAAAGTTTCCGTTAGAAAGCATCGTTAATTTAATAAACCTCCAAAAACCCTCCCTCCATAACAAAATAACGCTGGAGTATGTGCTGATAAAAGGTGCGAATGACGGTATTTCAAACGCTAAAGAGCTTATAAAAATGTTTTCCCCTTCAAAAGTAAAATTTAACTTAATACCGTTAAACAAAGGAGAAGATTCCATATTTTTAAAAAACTTAGAAAGACCCGACGATAAAGTTATTAACGATTTTAAAGTTAAATTGCTCAAAGCGGGATTCACCGTAACGACAAGATTTTCTAAGGCGCAATCGATAAACGGCGGGTGCGGGCAGCTCACGGCAAAAACGCTATATTCTTGATAAAATGTTTTTCAAAAAGCTTACTGCCGGAAAGAGGAAAGTTTTTTGAAATTCCGATTATATTGCTTAAATCCTTCTCCCTTTCGGACTGTTTTGATGTTATATATTTCCTGCAGCCTAAAAGGACCGAATCCGGGGTAAAATTTATCGTTTTCCCCTTAAATGGAAGAATGTCTATTAGATCGATAATTTCGGGCTTTATATGACTGCCGAATGTCCCTGAAAGGTAAACATCGAAATCATCGTCATTATAAATTTTAAATTTTTTCATCAGGATTTCCGATGCAGATTTAACTGCCGATTTGGCTAACTGAAATTGCCTGACATCCTCCTGAAAAAACCGCATATTAATTTTATCGTCGAAATACAGGACAACCTCCTGTCCGCCATTCTTTGTACCTACTACGGAATAGCTTTCGGAATCTATTAAGTCAGGGGGAAGAATTCTTCCGTTTCTATTTATAACATTTTCTCTTAAAAGCTCATGCATAAGGCTCATTATACCGCTTCCGCAAATTCCCTTCGGCCTGGCACCTCTCATTGTCTTGAACTCAAATATGCCGTTTTTAAGTTTTACATCAAAAATAGCGCCGGTTTCTGCCGCCATCCCAAACTTAATGTTTCCTCCCTCAAACGCCGGACCTGCGGGAGCGGAAGCGGTATATATTTTATGCTTATTTCCTATGGCTATTTCGACATTTGTTCCAAAATCAGCCAGAAAAACCGGCTTGTCTCTTTTTTCCATATCTAAGTAATAGATAGACGCCACCGTATCACCCCCGACAAATCCATCCAATATCGGGAATATGAATAACTCCTTGTTCTTTAAACAAAAGTCCGGTAAAAAATCGGTTTTATTTGGAAATAACAGGGCAGATGACGGCTTATAAGGCGGTTTTGAAAGTGAAATAAGCGGATAGCCGCATAAGGCCATTTCCATAGCCGTATTGCCGGCTATTGCAACAATGTCGATATCCTTACAGTCTAATCCTGTTTCCTTTTTAATATCGCCTATTAAGGTATTTACAGTTAAGACTGCCCTTTGCTGCAACTTTTTAACTGAATTCTGGTCTAATCCGTTCTGTATTCTTTTGATGGAATCAAGGCCAAATTCGGGGTATTGAAAATTTAATATGCTTTTGCTTGAAATAACGAAATTTTCATGATTCACCAAAGCCGCGGCAACCGTGGTCGTTCCAAGATCAATTCCTAAAAAATATCTATTTCGCATTAAGGCTAACCCGATAAATAAAGAATAAAGACGGGACAATAAACGGATTATATTTAAACCATATAAATAAGGGCGCCTTCCCCCTGAGTTCTTTGCAATATTTTACCTATCCTGTGCAACGGCTCTCCGGCATTTTTAAAAGCATGCTCCAGCGCCTTCGATTTTGATTCAGGAACCGGCATTACAAGTCCGCCTGAGGTTTCCGCGCCAAAAGCTAACCACAATAAATTTTCATCGACATTTCTCAATGTGGATACATATTTTGAAAAATATTTTCTGTTTCGTTTGGTTCCTGACGGGTTTATACCTTTCCTTATTAATTCATATACCCCGTTTATGACGGGCAAAGAAGATAAATCAATCTCGCATGCGGCGCCGCTTGCAATCATCATCTCGCTTAAATGCCCGACCAGCCCGAAGCCCGTAACATCCGTAAGAGCATTTGGCGATTTTAAAGAAACGGCAAGCTCCGAAGCTTTTTTATTGAGCTTTGACATAGACAAAGAGGCTTCGTTTAGCGAATCCTTGCTTAAAAAATCCGTACAAATAGCGCTGACGACAAACCCCGTTCCGAGACTTTTGGTTAAATATAAGATATCTCCGGGACTTGCCCCCTGATTAGAATAAATTTCATTTATATTACAAACCCCCGTAACGCTAAGCCCGTATTTAAGCTCTTTGTCGTCTATCGAGTGGCCGCCTAAAAGCGCTGCCCCTGCCTCGTTTATCTTATCCAGACCGCCAAGAAGTATCAGGTTGAAAACCTCTTTTTCTACTTCCTTAACAGGGAAACAGGCAATATTTAAAGCCGTTATCGGCTTCCCCCCCATTGCATAGACATCCGAAAGCGCATTTGCGGCGGCAATCTGGCCAAAAGTATAAGGGTCGTCCACCACAGGCGTAAAAAAATCGACTGTTTGAATAAGGCAAGAATCGTCGCTTATTTTATAAACGCCCGCATCATCTTTATACTCAAACCCGACCAAAACATTATCATTTTTTGGAACAGGCAATTTTTCGAGAATCTTCGAGAGGTCCTCCGGACCTATCTTGCATCCTCAGCCGTGGGCGCTTGTCAAACTTGTAAGTTTATATTTTTTTGCCGTCATGTTTATATTAATTTAGTGTGTTACGGCGTGGGCATTTTGCCGCCCACTATGAGATATTTAAGGTCCTTATCCGTAAATTTAACGCCGCCGCCGATGTAAACAGACCTGTTATGATTACTAAAGATGTCGTCGTATCCAGCATCTAAAAATAAGTGCCTGTAAAATGTGTACGCAATGCCGGCGTCAACATATTCGCTGACGTTACCGTTGTTCGAATTAAACCCGAATGCCCTTGTATAAAGTTTAATATTTTTATTCGTACCGGGTATATAGTAATTAATCCCGACCCCGCCCGTCGAATATAATAAACCTGCAAGAAGGGTAAAATTATAAAAATTTTTGGCTATCAAGGCGTTAAACTTTATGCTGTTGGAATATGTGTATTGCG